>CBDVBU010000337.1:0-4498 GCA_965372295.1 uncultured Phycisphaerae bacterium | reverse complement strand
ACCCACTTTACCGCATCGACAACGTTGCTCTTGCCGCATCCGTTGGGTCCCACAATGGCTGTTATAGGTGAATCGAAAACAAATTCCGTCTTGTCGGCAAAACTCTTAAATCCGTTTAGTATAACCTTTTCAAGTCTCATCTATTATTCCTGGTGTTAACGTCCGGTAACTATTCCCAAAAAACTCAAGTTGCACTTATTAATCCAATTACGCAATATTGTTATCGGCCGAAGGTTTGTCATTTCTTGATATTTAGGTCGATTTTTGGCATGATCCCGGCATGAAATTCCGCTCCCACGACACCCTTGTCACACATCTGTTTCAAAAGGACTGCCGCATCTGCATAGGATACGCCCAGGCCGCCGCGTCCCTTCTCGCCCTCTTCAATAGGCTCTTCACAGAGTGTTCTGATAATATCGGAGAGTTCGAAGGAGCTTTTCAATTGTGTTATAACACTGGGGCGTTTCGGATGTTTGCGGATGATGTTGACATATTTCTGGCCGGATGGGGCGTTGATGATGACGTCACCGCTGCCTGACTGCACGAAAATATTGCCTTTGCAATAGATTGGCGTACCGAACAGCACGAAACGCGGCTGCCCGCTGCGAGAGACAAACACTGTCTTGAGTTCGGTTTGTGAAACTCGTTCCAGATAAAAATTACGCCCAATGAATTCCTGCATTATAGCAACATCGTCCAATTTTCGCAATTGCTCGTACGCAGCTAACCTGATCCGAAAATCATCGTCACGCAGCAGCTTCCGCGAGATTGAGACCGCATCGTTCCGCTTTGCTCCGATGGTAATTGACTCCAGAGCTTCTACTCTGTAAGCCGATTCTTTTTCCTGTGCGATCCGCCTGAGAGCCACCAGGCCGGCGTTACTACCGAGGTTGAGCATACATCTGCCCGCGTGCAACCGGGTCCTCTCATCGGATGATTCCAGCAAAACACCGAGTTCGTCCAGGCATTCATTGCCGATGGTCTCAAGAGCGACCTCGCTCGAATACTTGTCTTCGGAACTGGAAAGTCTTTCTACATAAGCCCTTACTCTTTTGCCGGCAATTGCCGGTTCCTGCGTAAGAAACATTGCCGCGACTATTGAAATAAATCTCTGTCTCTGCTCTCTATATTTAGGCGGCACGATTAATTCGATCCTGTCGGATAAAACCGCCTTTGCTGCGGCATCGCCAAAACGCCCGTTTATGCGGTTGCGGATCCGGTTTGCCATTCCATAATCGGGCTTGCGGAGCGAGAGAATAATCTTGTACTCATCAAGAACCTTTCCGCCGGCCAGGATATGCCCGGTCTTTTTATTGATTCGGGAATCGTTGATTTTGTCTATATAGACCGGCCCTTCCGCATCAGCCAAAATTCTTGTCTTTATGCCGAAGCTTCCCAACATCTTCAGTTCGGCCGTATAGAGCCGACCGCCATCAAGAGAAGTTGTCTGTGTGCTCGGCAATGCTGTTACTCTAACGTCGAAGTACTGGTTTTTCGAAGCCATTGCCGGCATTACCCCATCGACCGTGACTACTGCAGTATCGGGACTGTCGATGAATTTATCGACATCCAGCCCGCTGTTCGCGGGTAATTGCCTTAGAATATATTGTCTAAGATATGCCCTTATCCGTGGCGGGCATTCTGCAGAACCGGCACTTCCAAGCCCCACTACCAGACCGAATCCTTCGATAGGAATCGGTTCAGGAGCTATTACCTTAACTAATGAGCCGATTGTGGCGCCCAATTCTGTCGTGGATGCAAAATCCTGCCCCCCCCTGCCGGCACGCTCACCGCAACTGCCTGAAAAGCAAACAGTTAGTAACACTACTACGATAAGAATTGTTTTTCGACGAATCAAGTTCATATAGCCAGGCACCTTAAAAACCGCTAAATACGCAATGGAGAACTCACTTTGAATACTACGCCTTCGAACCGCTAACGTCAAGCTAAATTTCGAATCATTATTCAGCTCGATTCTCGACGCAAGTTACTAATTCGGCCAAATCATCCAAAGCTTCGCTTTAAGCAGCCGCCCACAACATAAGTTTACCGCCTCTTCTTACTTGCCTTAAAAGCTTTTTCGATAATCGGCCGCAACGCTTTGGTCCACACTTCGTATCCTTTGTCGTTCAGATGCAGTTGGTCTTTCAGGAAGAAATCGACGTTTGGCTTGCCGTCGCTGCTTAACAGCGGCTTGGCTGAATCAAAATAAAACAGCCGGCCATCGTTCCCGGAAAAATCCTTAATCATCATGTTCGCTTCGTTCATCACGGGCCAGAGAGACCATCGGCTCCGGCTCGGTTTTATACCCACATAAATAGTCCGTGTCCCCGGCAGCCCGGCGTGGACCAGCTTTACGAATTTCTTATAGTCGTCAAACACACGCCGGGCGTTCTTGTCTGCCGCGACGTCGTTATCACCGGCGTAAAATACAATCACCTTCGGCTCGTAACGCAGCACAATTCGCTCGGCAAAATAATTAACATCCGAAATTTGAGAGCCGCCGAATCCGCGGTTAAGTACGGTAAATTCCCCGAAACACTCGCGAGTCGGCCATAACCGTATGCTCGAACTGCCCACAAACAACACCGCATCCGAAGGGAATGTATTCTTCCTGTCCCACTGCTCGAATTCCCTGATCGTTTCTTCCCACCGCCCTGCCGGATTTTCCGCCGCCTGCTTATCCTGAGCGAACGATACAACACAACCGCAAAGTAAAATCAATAACCAAATCCCTCGTCGAACCATTTCACAATCTTTCCATAAAATACCAACTCTCATCGTTTCACTTTGATACGCTTCACCGGCGATAAGCTTACTTTTTTCCGTCGAACAGATTTACGACTTCCTGTGGAGTTTTCACGAGTACTTTTGCTCCGTTCGCGGTCAGTTCCTCGGCGGTGCGAAAGCCCCAAAGCGCGCCGGCTGCGAACATGCCTGCTGCCGCGGCTGTGCGCATATCGGTGTCCGTATCGCCGAGATAGACAAACCGTCCGGGCAGAATGTCAAGCTCCTCGGCGATCTGAATCGCCCCGGCCGGATCGGGCTTCACGGGAACCGAAGGCAAAGAGCCGCGAACGACCTTGAAATGATAGTCCGGGAAATATCCCTCGACTACGGTTCGGGTCGCATCATGAGGCTTGTTCGACAGCACTGCCATCGGAATCCCCCGTGCTTGCAGTTCGGCCAGCAATTCCGTAACGCCGGGATACAGCTTCGTATTGTCCGCCCAGCATTTTGCGTATTCGGCAGCGATCACTTCCCTGCATCGATCCACCGTCTTGTCGTCTTGACAGTTTTCGGGTAGAACCCGCCTGGCCAGGCAACCGGCGCCGTCGCCGATAAAGCGCCGGTAACTTTCAATAGAATGAGCCGGAAAGCCCAACTGCTTCAGACCGGCGTTCGCAGCGCCGGCAATATCGGCTAATGTGTCTAAAAGCGTGCCGTCGAGGTCGAAAAGTATAGCGTGAAATTCGATTGTATCAATCTCCGATGATTTGACAGATGATGGTTCTGGTTCGAGGTCTGGTATCGAAATCGACGAGTATGATTTGCTGCCAGGTCCCGAGCGTGAGCCGGCCGGCAACGATTGGCACACTCAGCGAAGGCCCCAGCAGCGAAGCCCGCACGTGGGCGTGTCCGTTATCATCATGCCACGTTTCTTCGTGCTCGTAACGGGCATTCTCCGGCGCAAGTTTCTCGAACGCCGCTTTTAAATCATAATTCGCAAGTCCCGGCTCATATTCGGTCGTCGTAATTCCCGCCGTCGAGCCGATATTGAAAACCGTCACGGCACCATCCCGAATATCCGACCGCGCCACAGCCTCGCCGACCTGCTCGGTAATATTAACCACCTCGCAGTTGCCGCTCGTTTTAATCCTCATTTCATGCGTCTTAACCATTTACGACATATCCTGTTCTTAATAATATTATCCATTGTCAATCGCAGGCATGATAACAAAGCCGGCCCTTTTTGGCAAGCCCGGCAGTAGATAGCAACCCGCGAAAGTGTTCTTTTGTACCAAACACAGCAATCTCCACGGACCAGATACGTTTTAGTCTTGATTTGAAGCCTCGGAAAAGCTATACTTGAGGATAGGTCCTAAATCCAGTTTCCTAGTAAACTTGGGTATCGTCATGAACAAACACAGAGCTTTCACGCTGATCGAACTGCTGGTGGTCATCGCAATTATCGCGTTGTTGATGGCGATATTGATGCCGGCTCTTCGCAGGGTCAAGGAGCAGGCCAGAACAGTAGTCTGCCGGAGCCATTTGCAGCAATGGTCTCTCTGCCTGGCGATGTACACATCCGATTATGACGGCCGGTTCATGCCGGGCATCGACGAGGACTGGGCAACAGGCCAATACTCGTGGATATGCACACTGATTCCCTATCACAAGGATGCAGATATTCGCTTATGCCCCAAAGCCAAACGCACCATCGAAGAGGGAGGCACGCTGCCGTGGACGGCATGGAACGTAAGCTTAACCAATCCCG
>CBDVBU010000336.1:0-4500 GCA_965372295.1 uncultured Phycisphaerae bacterium | reverse complement strand
AGCGAACAAGCTGAGTATGAATAAACGGCGAGTTGTTATTACAGGCTTGGGTTGTGTAACCGCCTTAGCCGAGTCCGCTGACGAGCTTTTCGTAGCGCTGTGCGAAGGCAGAAGCGGTGTTTCCGCTATCGAATCATTCGATACAAGTGCATACCCCGTACGTTTTGGTGGCGAAGTCAAGAACTTCGACGTAACAAAATACGTTGACCGGCGTGAAAGCAAGCGAATGGACCGCTTCACCCAGTTCGCCATGGCTGCAGCAAGTCAGGCGTTGAATGACAGCGGGCTTGATTTCCCGAAAGAAGACGTTTTTCGTGCCGGCGTAATAGTAGGTACAGGTATAGGCGGTATCAAGGAGATCGAAGATCAGCACTTGAGAATCCTGAACAAAGGACCGACTAAGGTTTCTCCTTTCTGTGTTCCAAGGCTTATGGCCAATGCAGCCAGCGGCAATATTGCGATTCGCTATGGCCTGCGAGGTCCCAATTTTTGTGTCGTAAGCGCATGTGCGTCGGGCACTCATGCTATTGGAGAAGCTTGTCTGAATATTGCCGGCGGACGAAGCGACATAATGATAACCGGCGGTGCCGAAGCGGCACTTACACCGATTGGATTGGCCTCTTTTTGCGCTGCCAGGTCGCTAAGCACGCGAAATGACGACCCGCAGGCGGCATCGAGGCCGTTCGATAGAGACAGAGACGGATTCGTTCTTTCCGAGGGGGCCGGCATTTTGGTTCTGGAAGAAGAAGGTCATGCCAGGAAACGCGGTGCGCATATTTACGCCGAACTGCTCGGTTACGGTGCGACCGACGATGGTTATCACGTTACCGCCCCGCTGCCGGATGGGGACGGTGCAGCGGCGACAATGAAGCTGGCGCTGGCTGACGCCGGTCTGACGCCGGAAAAAATAGACTATATAAACGCACACGGGACAGGTACTGAACTGAACGACCTCGCTGAGAGTGCAGCTATTAAAAGAATTTTTGGTAAGCATGCATATAAAATACCGGTCAGCTCGACTAAAAGCTGCCTCGGGCATCTGCTCGGCGCCACTGGTGCGGTAGAGCTTATAATATGTGCAAAGGTCATTAACGAATCGATCATCCCTCCCACGATGAACCTGGAAAATCCGGATGAGCGATGTGATCTCAAGATGGATTTTGTGCCTCTGGAAGCGCGCCGGGCCAAGGTCAATATCGCTCTGAGCAACTCCTTCGGCTTTGGGGGCCATAATGCCTGCTTGGTCGTAGGTAGTATCTGAGCGAGGCCGGCACTAAGGACAAATCCGAATTCATTGCAGAGCAGTCTCTTTTTGTGAGTATCCAGGTTAAAACGGATTTGAAATTCCTTACCAAAGTATCCGCAATGAAGTTATAATCCGGGTGCATTGTACAGAGTACGCAAAAACATTATTTTACCTGGGCTTTAAAGTGGACCTGATCCTGCATATCATACTTCTGGCTTCTGGCGTGGTGATATTGTGGAAGACTGCCGGGTTGCTGGTGGCCGGTGCGGTTGGATTAGCACAAAAACTCGGCGTAAGCTCGCTGGTCGTCGGCCTGACGGTGGTGGCAATGGGGACCTCGGCGCCTGAAGTCGCTGCAAGTATTGCCGGCGTTTTGCGAAAAGCCGGCGGCGGAGATTTAGCTGTCGGCAATGTTTTCGGCTCCAATATCGCCAACCTGGCACTTGTCGGCGGTCTGGTTGCCCTGATTCGGCCGCTCAGGGTTCAAAGGCAAACGCTGCTGCGTGAAATACCTGTCATGTTGTTAGTGTCACTGTTTTTGTGGCCATTTCTGCGTAATTCACATATCGCCAGACCGGAAGGCGTTATCTTGTTGGCCGTGTTTGCAGCATTGATTTCCCTAACGATTTATGCGGCTCGGCGGGAAGTTAAGCAGCCTGACCGTAAAGTCGAAAGCCTTGAGCTTGATGCGAAACACGATACACGAAGCGTGAAGAAGAATGTGCTGTTCGTTCTCATCGGATTGGCGGGCCTGGCATTGGGGGCAAAAATGGCTGTGGAGGGGGCAGTATTTATCGGCATAGAAATCGGCCTGAGCGAAAGGGTCATTGCTCTAACCGTTATCGCCTTCGGAACTTCACTTCCGGAGCTTGTAACCTGCGTTGTAGCCGCTACCAAAGGCCATCACGATATTTCGGTTGGCAATCTTGTCGGCTCGAATATCTTCAATACCCTTCTCGTGACCGGAGCGGCGGGTGTAGTTCGACCGTTTGATATTGGACCCCGGCTGGCAGGAGGAACTGATTACTGGATTATGATTGTTATCAGTGCGGCTTTTGCCGGCGCGATAATAATCGGCAAGCGCGTTATTGGCCGAGTGTGCGGTTCACTGCTGGTCTGTGCATACTTTGGCTACATCATTTACCTATTATCAGCTTAGCCCCCGTCTGATGCATCCGATTAATGCGAAGCGTGCCGGCCGCAATCTTTATGCGACCGGCAAACTCAGCTTCGTGGAGGAGGGTATGATTTACTATTGTGTATTCGACCGCTTCTGATTCTGTAACTTTAATTGCTCATTTCATTTTTCATAATCGGCTGATTAAAACTATAGCTAAGTGCCTGCATCGATGCTGAACGTAACGCTTTTTTCGATAATTTTATTAGCTGCCACCCGGTGCTCCGTCATAGCTCAAGTAATAGCTGTTACTTAGAGCGAAAAAATCTTATCTTGAATCGGCCGCTTCGGGTGCACACGAAAAATGTGGTTCTTCCGTATAATGCGCAGGTGCATTCGATGTTCGGGACGACCGAGAAAAATCGTTCGGGCCCCCAGAGGCGAAAAATTCCCCCCGCCTGCCCAAATTTACGCATCTGCCCAAACGATTTTTCTCTCAATACAAACCCAAGGAACCGATTTGTCCGGTCCACCTATGCATTATCCGGATGAAGCAAAAATTTATATAAGGATCGAGCAATCCCTACCTGATTTTTTTCTGAAACTTGAAGTTTCGAGCCGGGCTTTGTATTTTATTCAAAATGAAGCTTGCTGCTTCATTCGACAGGCCATTATTTGGAGAAAACTAATGGATATAAACCGGCGGACATTTATGGTTGATTCGGCCCTGATGGGCTTGCTCGGACGACGTGCATTACGGGCGGAACAGGACTCGCGGGAAATATCACCACGTATCGAGTGCAAAGTGCGCACTTTGACCAGGGGGCCGAAGCATCATTTCTTCGGTTATTATGGGATATGCCCCTGGAATAAGTCAGGCCGGTATCTTGTCTGTCTGGAGAGCGGCTTTCAAGACCGTATGCCCACTCCGGGCGAAGCCGCGGCCATCGGTCTGGTCGATTCACAGACGGGCCGATTCAGAAAGGTAGCCGAAACGCGCGCATGGAATCTTCAGCAGGGAGCGATGCTTCATTGGAACCCGCTTAATCCCGAGCGCCAGATAATCTATAACGATCAGAAAAACGATGACATCGTATCGGTTATTCTGGATGTCAAATCGTTAGAGAAGCGTTTCTTGCCGCGAGCCGTAAGCGCGGTCAGCCATAACGGCAAATGGGCGCTCAGCCTGACCTATGGCAGAATGGGACGGCTGCGGAAAGTAGTCGGCTATGGAGCGGCGAAAGACCCCAATCCCGACAATCCGGCACCGGATAACGATGGCGTCTTCCTGATGGACCTCACTACAGGCAGCAGCAGGCTGGCCGTCTCCATCGCCCAGGTCCATGGCCGCCTGGTTAAGACGTATCCGCTCCTGAAGGGCACGCACATGTGGTTTAACCACTGTGTTTTCAATAAGAACGACACCCGGTTCTTCTTCCTCGCGCGGGCCAACCTGCCGCCAAAAGGGCGCAGACATACCGCTATGTTTACGGCAAACATGGATGGCTCCGAGCTTCGAGAAGTTGTCCCGTTCGACAGGGAAGTATCGCACTTCGATTGGCGAAACGACAGGGAAATTATCGCTACTTTTTTGATAGAAGGAACGGGCCGCAAGCACGTACTCTTTACGGACGGCCAGGCGGACTATAAGGTGATAGGCGACGGCTTTCTGGATTTTGACGGGCATTGCAGTTTCTCGCCGGACCGAAACTGGATAGTGACGGACCGAAAGAACCGCAGCACGATGGATCAGGCCCTGCTGCTCTATAACCTGCAAACCGGGCAAAAGGCCGAGCTGTGCAGGTGTGCCATACAGGATAAGAAATACATGTCGGGTGACATACGCGGTGACTTTCATCCCCGCTGGAGCCGAAATGGTGACCAGATTTGCTTTGACGCCATCGAACCCGAAAACGCCACCAGGCAGCTTCACATTGCGTACGTGAAAGGACTGTGACTGTTAAGTGCATAAGTGCACAAGATGTAAGTGTATAAATCATAAGGCATAGGTGTTGAAATTTCTTTTACTCTCACACCCAAGCATCCCTATGTCTGTATACTCAAAACTATCCGCAGTAAACTAAAGTATATTGGTTCAGCGTGAAACGGACATTTTCCACTTACGGTTAATAGAGTA
>CBDVBU010000335.1:0-4512 GCA_965372295.1 uncultured Phycisphaerae bacterium | reverse complement strand
CCCGGCAAGGTAATCGAAACAAAATCCGAGGAGCCGGAAGTTTTCGATCCGTGCGAATACAAGGTGGCGATCGAAGATATCAGCAAGCTGGACAAATACCTCGAAAATGCCAAGGCCGTGAAGGAATGGCTGCAAAAGGCTCGAAAGTGGCTGCCCGATCCTAATGATAAAGAGGGCGAAGCGCCCGTGGAACAGAAACCGATCAAGTATCTCGACTATCTTATTGCCCGCGCCGATGTCCCGACCTCGGCGCGTTTCCTGGCCAGGAACGTGCTGCTGGAGAAGGTTGGGATAAAATCGCCTGTATTCGGCAACAGTAATATCACAATGGAGAACATCAATGATGCTCCGTCTGCCACTGCCTTGCCCATTAAACTTCAGGTCAAGTCAAACGACACGCCGCTTGAGATCAACATGGTCTTCGACTACAGCACGGGAGAAAAGGTGCCGAAGGTGACAGGGAATTTCAGCAAGCTGGATCTGAGCAAATTGCAGTCGAGTCTCAGCAGTGGCGCAGGCCTGACCTTTACATCCGGTCTCGTTTCGGGGCAGTTCAACGGACTGATTACAAACGAATCGATCGACCTTACCGTGGATATTGACATACAGAACATGCAGGCCAGCTCCCAGGGCGACGGAATTCTGGGCCTGGGCGGCAAGACGACATCCGAAGCCTTCAAAATCCTCAAGGACCTTAAGACAACGATCAAGATAGTGGGCCCGATTACCGAGCCTCGGCTTGTGTTCGATACTCATGGCCTCCAGGATAGTATCAAGCAGGCCCTGGTAAAAGCCGGCCAGGAGAGACTATCGGAGGAAGTCGATAAACAAATCGATAAGCAGTTCGGCGACAAACTCGGAGACAAGGTCCCAGAGGAGTTGAAAGATGTTATCAAGGAGCCGAAAGACCTTATCAAAGGTCTCGGTGGCCTGCTTGGCGGAAAGAAAGAAGAGAACAAGTAGCAAAGGCCCAAATATACTGGTAGTCATGGATCGGCGGCAGTGGGCAAATGAAATAACGTAAGATAAAGGAGATTACAATGCGTTATCGAATTCCAATTGTAGTGGCTTCTCTGGTGTTGATTGCTCTGGTAAGCCACGGAGATGAAATTCATCTGAAGAATGGAGATCGTCTCTCAGGTAAAATTCAACATCTTGTAGATGGGAAATTAGCCTTCAAGGCAGACGTCGCAGGCCCGGTCACTGTGGATTTATCCAACATTGAGACTTTAAGCAGTGATGATCCAATCACAGTCAACCTTAAAGACAAAACGGGTTTTACGCAAAAAGTGTCGAGCGCCGAATCCGGCCGGTTCGCCATTGAAGGCAGTGAGTCGATGAAAGCCCAGGAATTTGCGGTCGCCGATATCGTCTCAATCAATCCGCCTATAAAGCCCATACCGAAATGGACAGGGGATATTGCCGTCGGGATTACCTCTACACACGGCAATACAAAAACCGAGATGATCAGCGCCAACGCCACTTTTACTAAACGTACTGAAAAAGATCGCACGACAGTCAGCACGGATTACGCAAAAGGGCAGCAGGAAGACCCGGACACAGGACAGGAAGTAACTATTGAAGACTGGTGGCGTGCAAAAGGTAAGTACGACTACTTTTTCAGTAAAAAGATGTACGGTTACCTGGATGGTCGATACGAAAAGGATGCCGTCGCCGAGCTGGACCGGCGTACTATTATTGGTCTCGGTGCCGGCTATCAATGGATTGAGTCGGAAAAAATGAACTTTTCATCGGAGTTCGGTCTGGCATCACTTTATGAGAAGTACGACAACCAGACTGACAGCAATAGTGAAATTGCGCTCCAGCTTGGCTACAACTTCGACAAGAAGCTCCGCAAAAACATAAAGTTCGTACATGATTTGACCTTCTACCCGAGCATTGATAAATTTTCCGACTACTTTCTCACAACAACCGCCGGAGTCCGCGCCGATTTTACCGAGACGTTTTTTATGACTTTGAAAGCAATCCTAAACTACGACGCAACGCCGGCGATTGGCGCTCATAAAACGGATGTAAAATATTTTCTCGGCTTAGGCTATCGATTTTAATCCGGCCTTTACGACTTAATCAGGCTCTGGTAACGATATATAACCAGCGTCCTCTGCCCATTGTTTAAGAGAATCAATATCAGGCAGAGGACACTGGTCATTTTATCATAATGATGGTTTCTTCTTAACACTTGACAGTTGCTATTTTGAGCCTAAAATCACAGCCTATGGCTGATTTGCCCCAACGAAAGAAGAAAAAGAAAAAACACAATCCCATCATAGATTGGCTTGCCTATTTTATGCTGCGGGTTCTTATAGTTTTTCTTTACCTGTTCGATGTCGAGACCAATCTTAATACCGCTTGTTTCCTCGGCCGGTTATTATGGAAACACTATCATCGCGGACGAAAACGTGCTTTGGATAATCTTCGGGCAAGCTTCCCGGAAAAAAGTGAGCAATGGATATTGCAAACGGGCCGGCGAAGCTTCGAGCATATTGTGATGTTGACAATAGACGTATTGTTTACGCCGCGACTGGTAAAAAAGTATAACTGGCGCGATTACTCGCGATACAGAAACGTTGAACAGGCCAAATGGCTGATGATGGAAGGCCGAGGATTGTTGATGGTCGGCGCTCATTATAGTAATTTTGAAATCATCGGTTATCTGCTGGGCCTGTTTGGTTTTGATGTCTACAGCATCGCCCGACCGCTTGATAACAAGTACATTAGCAGATATCTTTACGGTGTCCGCCGGGCCGCCGGGCAAAGAATAATCGACAAAAAAGGCGCAACAGCGCTCATGGAAGAACTCACATCAGCCGGTGCTACGCTCTGCTTCGTTGTCGACCAGGACGCCGGCAAAAAAGGGATATTCGTCGATTTCTTCGGCCGAAAAGCCAGCACTTATAAGAGCGTAGGCCTGCTCGCAATAACCAAAAATATGCCGATAGTAGTCGGTTACAGCAGGAGGGTTGATAACCGCTTCTACTTCGAAATCGGGATCAATCGAATTATTTTTCCCGAAGAATGGGCCGATAAGGACGATCCGTTAAAATGGGTGACAGCGGAATATACCAGGGCAATTGAAGAATTCGTGCGGGAAGATCCGAGCCAATACTGGTGGCTGCATCGCCGCTGGAAACGCAGGCCAAAAGAAGAAAGGAAAAAGCTCAGCACATAGAGCCTCCGATAGACTACAAGAGCACCGTTGTTTGCCTCTGGGTATTTCTTTGGCCGACAATGTCATCACCCTCTTCACTTTAAGCATTGGCCTACTACTTTGTTACGCCTCAATCGGTGGGTGTTGTTCCTGCGAAGTATGTGTTTAGCCTACCTCTAACATTCTCGACCATCCCCAAAGCCTGCGGCTTTGAGGCTGCCACCCATTTTCCATCAATTCTATCGGGTGGCAGCCTCATCCCGATTGTTGTTTGTGGCGAGGCCGTCCCGGCCTTGCGTCCCGCTGGCATCTTGCCGGCGGCAGAGAACAAGGGCAAGATGCCCTCGCCACATGGGGATGGCTCTTCCCAAAACACTACACCTAACGCTTCTATGTCACGAAGTCTCTTCAAACTGTTGCTGCAAATTCAACTCCGGTTTTATACGAGCTTATCGCAGCCGGTCGCGATACTGTGGAATATCCCGGGACCTGCTTTCATGTCTTCCTGCTTCGGCACGAGATCATGCTTGGAAGCATTCAGCAGCCAGCTCCACTTGAAGGTCCGGCCAGTAAAGGCGGAGATCCTCGCGCCAATAGCCGTCAACGTGCTCTCGGCAATCCGCTGACCCTCGTTGAGCGGTTTGCCGCTCCGGATGCTCTTTATCAGATCGATGTGCTCCTGGTCCATGCCGTTGACGTGTTTGCCGCTGAACTTCCACGGATTATCGCCCTCGATTCTGTCGCTGCAGTTGCTTGTGCCCTTGGTGCCGACGATTTTCTCGCCGTTACGTCCTTTGCCCGGACTATGTCCGCTGAAGCTCAGGCAGCGGGCGCCGTTAGCGTACTCGAACTCTGCAAAAATGTGGTCCCAGATGTCGCCGTTGTACTTCTCCCAGCCCTGCTCGCTGCCGTTGTTATACTTACGGCAGACTTCCTTGGCGGCTTTGATCTGCGAGTCGTTGTAGCTGCGCCATGCCCGGCCGCCCAATGCCGTGAACTTCGCAGGCGGGCCGTTAAAGCACCAGTTCATTATGTCGATATTGTGGATGTGCTGTTCGCAAATCTGGTCGCCCGAAAGCCATGTGAAGTGGTACCAGTTCTCACACTGCCACTCCAGTTCGCTGAGTCCTTCCTTGTAGCCGCGGAACCAAATGCCGCCGCCGTACCAGTAACACTGGCCGCCCACCAGCTCGCCCATTTGGCCGTCGTGGATACGTTTCATCAGCTCCACCCGGCTGAACTCGTGCCGGCGCTGCGTACCGCAGACGATTGCCAGGCCTTTTTCCTTGGCGAGTTTGGAAGCTGCCATGACCTCTTTGCAGCCGGCCACGTCGGTCGCTACG
>CBDVBU010000334.1:0-4513 GCA_965372295.1 uncultured Phycisphaerae bacterium | reverse complement strand
ATCAATCAGTAAGAAGCACGGCAGCCTTTATCAGGTTGAGAAGGCATCCGATGTCGGAACTGCGGCAATCCAGGCCGTATATAATCGGGTCGATCGAAAGCCGGAAGGAAAAATTTTCGACTCCTGCATCCGGCAGAACCTGGGCGTGCTGGCAAGGGTGCCTTTGGCCAGCGGATTCCTGAGCGGCAAATATAGCAAAGACTCGAAGTTCGCCGGCACGGATGTTCGCAGCTCCTGGCGAGACCAGGATGAATGGCAGGAAATTTTCCAGCAAGTAGCAAATTTCAAAAATGAAGTTCCAAAGGGCGTACCGATGGCCCATTGGGCGCTTGCATGGTGTCTGCAACATCCGGCTGTAACATGCGTGATTCCGGGCTGTAAGACCGTCGAACAAGTCGAATCGAACGCCATGGCTGCTGATCTTCAAGCCGTCAGGGACGATCATCCGCAGGCTGCGTTGTAAATTCGTGTCGAGGGCGTCCCGCCCTCGAACCGCGGGCAGGATGCCCACGACACTGATAAAATACATGCATCCGGCAGCGAAATCTGGTATTCTAACCGATCAGATCGATTGAAAATTGACAATGTTTTTTGAGAGGGCATGCAGATGCATCGTACCTGTGGCAGAGCTAAAGAAATGACACGACGAACGTTCCTGAGGTCGGCTGCATCGGCTGTCGCTGTTCCTTATGTGATTACATCTTCGGCTTTGGGCGCCGGGGGTAAACCGCCAGCCAGCGAGCGGATTGTGATGGGCTGTATCGGCATGGGCGGTCAGGGCACCGCCGGGATGGGCTGGCGAGGCGCAGGCTCAAATGTTCCCAACGTTAACTGGGTTCCTAAAGGGGGATTTATGGCCCGCGGTGTACACGTTGTCGCGGTATGCGATGTCAACAAGAACAACCTCAAACGTGCCAAGTTCGTAGTCGATCAGGAAAACGGTAATACGGATTGCGCGGCCTACAAGCATTATCAGGACCTGCTGGCAAGACAAGACATTGACATAATCATCTGCGCCACCGGTGACCGATGGCATACGCCTATCTCAATTGCCGCAGCTAAAGCCGGCAAAGACATCTATTGCGAAAAACCCATCTCGCTCACTATCTATGAAGCCAGAGAACTCGCACGTGCCGTAAAACGCTATGGCCGAATATTCCAGACGGGCACCCAACAGCGCTCCGATCGCAACTTTCGCTTTGCCTGTGAGCTTGTGCGGAATGGATATATCGGCGAACTCAAAAACGTCACGGTCAACGTAGGCGGGCCACCTAATGTATGCAATCTACCGGCAGGTGGACCACCACCTGAATGGCTCGATTATGATATTTGGCTGGGCCAGGCCCCTTGGAGGCCTTTCCATCCCAGGATATTGGGCTGGATGTCGTGGCGTGATTACTCCGGTGGAGAGATGACTAACTGGGGTGCACATCACTTTGATATCGCACAGTGGGGCACAGGCTTCGAAGATAGCGGCCCGGTTGAGATTATCCCTCCAGATGGCAAAGACTTCCAGGTCCTAACGTACAAATACCCAAACGGTGTGACTATGACACGCAATAATACATGCAATGGCGTCAAGTTCGAAGGCACAAAAGGCTGGGTAGAGGTCAACCGGGGCTACCTCAAGACGTATCCTGAGAATCTGCTGCGACAAAAGATCGGCCCCAATGAAATCCACCTACACGTTAGCAATGATCACCACGTTGACTTTCTAAACGCCGTTCGCAATCGGACTCGCCCGGCAAGCGATGCCGACATTGGGTACCGATCGATAAGTGTCTGCCACCTGGGCAATCTCGCTTACTGGCTTAAACGGCCGCTCAAGTGGAACCCGGCTAACGAAAAGTTCGTCAACGATCCCGAAGCCGACCGTATGCTTTGGCGCGAGATGCGAAGTCCATATACAATATGAAAAGACAGATCTGGAGTTCGATTATGAAATACAATATAGCATTGTTGCACGTGACAATCATTGCAGTTCTTCTTGTTCCGGCGGGTAATTCAGCCGAAGCAATGACGGTTGACGAAGCGCTCGCGAATCTCAGAAACTACAAGTTCGGTCAGGATAACGAGACGCTAAATACGATACGCAATGCCGCTACGCAATCGTTCGACAACCATTCAGTGCGCGCCCATTTAGCGGACGGCCTGACGGAAATTCTCGAAAGCGATGCCGCCTATGACGCGAAGCAGTTCGCCTGCCGGCAGTTGGCGCTGATTGGCAGCGAAAGGCACATCCCCGCTCTCGCCAGGCATCTTACCGATGAAAAATTGAGCCACATAGCACTTTACGCGCTGGTCCATATCTCCGGCCCGCAGGTAGATAAGGCACTTTTAGAAGCTCTCGAAAATGCTAATGGAAGAGCCGGAACAGGAATCATCACGGCACTTGGCGAGCGAAGCGCCGTTATTGCCGTGGACAAGCTGACCGAGCTGCTCGACTCGGCCGATAAGGATGCGGCGTCGGAATCAGCCCGGGCACTGGGCAGAATCGCCACCGATAGGGCAGCAAAAACACTCGAAAAAGCCTTTGCCGGAGAGACCGGGGCGGATCCAATCGTAGTAGCTGACGCATTTCTGATATGCGCCGACAGAGTGCTTGCCCGCGGCGACAAAGATTTGGCCGTCGCGATTTACCGAAAGGTATATACGTCCCACAGCAAAAATTTCATCAGGGCAACAGCTCTCAAAGGCCTGGCGGATTCACTCAACGATCAGGCCTTGCCTTTTGTCATCGAATCACTCGGTGGCGAGGACGGCAAGCTCAGAACAATGGCGGCACAATTGGCACGTCAAATGCCGGGCAATCAAGTCACTATAACACTTGCCGGCAGTCTCCCAAAACCCCCGCCCAAAAGTCAATTGCTCCTTTTGACAGCACTTGGTTTACGCGGTGACAAGGCCGCACTATCAGCCGTGCAGAATGCCTGCGGAAGCACTGATTCTGAGGTTCGAATAGCAGCCCTGGAAGCGTTAAGCAAGTTGGGAAATGCCGGATCGGTCCCGCTGCTGGTCGAACATGCCGTTTCCGGCAGCAGTGCCGAACAAATTGCAGCTCGCACAAGCCTGAAAATGCTACGCGGCAAAGAAATCAACAACGCAATGACAGACCACTTGAAAAAATCAGACTCCAGGGCACAGGTTGTGATTATCGACGCCCTGACCGAACGAAACGCCGCCGAAGCTACACCGGCCCTGCTGGTCGCGGCAGAGAGCGACAATCGCCAGGTCCGCCAGGCATGTTTCAAGGCCCTGTCCGAGCTTGCGGACAAGAACGAAATACCAGCATTGGTCGATTTACTTGTGCGGACGGATTCCAAAGACAACAAACAAGCAGGAAAGGCTCTTGTGCTCGTAGCCCACCGATGCTCAACCGAGCAACAGGCCTCCTGGAATATCGTCGCCAAATTGGGTGACATCCGAAGTACGGACAAACGCAGCGCCCTGCTTCAGACGCTGGGCGACCTGGGCGACAATTCAGCCCTGCCTGTACTGCGCAAGTCCCTTTCCGACGCAGACCAAGACGTTCGGTATGCGACGATTACCGCCCTAAGCAAATGGCCTGATGCCAAACCGATGCCGGACTTACTTAAGGTCGCTCGTACATCCGAGAACAACATCCATCGCATTCTGGCCCTGCGCGGATATATCAATCTGACCGCCGCCTCCGGGCAGTTGCCGCCCGATCAGAAACTTCAGTGCTGCAAGAGAGCAATGAGGATAGCCACAAATGATGCCGAAAAGAAAAAAATCTTAGCTGTCGTATCCGGCGTCAAAACTGCCGATTCGTTAAGCTTTGCAGTTTCGCACCTCTCAACTCCGGCTCTCAAAGAGGAAGCAGCCCTGGCGGCACTGACAATCGTTAAGGCAATTTATCCGCAGGACGGCCGGGCCGCCGTTACGGCTATGAAACGCGTCCTTGCAGCGCAGGTCAGCGAAAATCTCAGAAAACAAGCGCAGGAAATCGTTGAAGACATCGAATCGGTCAAGAGTTATCTGACCGACTGGAAAGTCGCCGGCCCTTATATGCAGAAAAACAAACACTGCACTCAACTGTTCGACATTCCGTTCGGCCCGGAACTGCCCGATGCCCAAGCTCAGTGGCGGCCGATGCCTATCAAGCAGTCGGGCCAGCACCCAGCCTACCTGGACTTGCTCGAAGTCCTTGACGGCGGCGAACAAAGAGTCGCTTATTTGAGAACGCAGATTGAGTCGGCCGCCGAGACACAGGCCCATCTTGAGATCTTCAGTGACGATGGAGTGAAAGCCTGGCTCAACGGACAGCTCATCCACGCAAACAACACCACGCGGCCGATTATGCCGGAGCCGGACAAGACCCCGGTCAAACTGAAAAAAGGCGCCAACGACCTGATGCTCAAAGTCACGCAGAACAATTTGGCGTGGGGGGCAATTGTGAGGCTCAATACAGTCGAGATTGCCGAGCCGAAACTCGGGAAAGGCTTTCGCCTGCACGTAATCAACGCTGATTCGGGCTTCGAAGCCGCCGGCA
>CBDVBU010000333.1:0-4531 GCA_965372295.1 uncultured Phycisphaerae bacterium | reverse complement strand
ACTGATCGCAAGTACGGCCAGTTGGTATTTCAACTATCCTTTCCTTATAGCTCAATTGTTATTATGCCAGGATCGTCTCTTCTGTTTGGCAGGAGTTCCCGGCAATGTTCACGTTCAGCGGTTGTCCACCGTCCTGGGTTAAATAAGTCGTGGTGGTTGGGAAGGCAAACTTGATTCCTTCTTTTTCAAACGCCTTCATTATTTGTAAATTTACTCTTTGACTGTGCTCCATAAATCCCCAGTACTCCGCCGGATGATACCAATAAATGACCAGGAGGTTCAGAGACGCGGGATTAAACTCGTTGAAATAGGCCTTCGGTGGGAACTCCGGATCCATACCCTCATGATTGTCAAGAATTTTTAAGACTATGCTTATGGCTTTTTCCACCTTTTCCGGCGGTGTGTCATAGGTAATAGTGATATTGGTTAACCTGCGGATGTGGGGCCGGCGGCCAATATTTTCAACATCCGTGCTGGCCATTTGATCATTGGGAATCGTTGTCAAATGTCCGGTTAGCAGACGCATTTTGGTCGATCGCAATCCGATTTCTTCCACCACTCCGTCATGGCCTTTGACAACGATACGCTGGCCCACGTTGTACGGTTTGTCTAAAAGGATCATAATACTGGCAATAAAATTCTTCAAGGTGTCCTGAGCGGCCAGGGCCACTGCAAGACCACCGACACCGAGGCCTGCAAGCAGCGTGCTGACATCAAAACCGATATTGTCAAGCCACAGCAGAGCGAAAAGTATGACGATCACAATTTTAGTAAAAGTTTTCACCGGTTGCAGCAGTACTGAGGCGGCGTCCTGGCCTCTTTTTATCAGCCGTCCTCTCCACCAGCTAAATACGATGTCGATCAATCGCATGGTTGCCCACGCAAACGCTATGGTCATAAATGTGCCGGCCTGGTTCAGTGACCGAATTGTCGCCGATGGTCCGATGAAGTAAATTCCGGCCCTCACCAAAAGAAACCATAAGACAATGCGCGTGGGTCCTATGACGAATTTAAGTGCTTGACGGCTGATCTCAGTATCTCTGTGCCTCAGTATCAGCCCAATGATCCAAGTCGGCAAAAGTGCTGCCAGATATGCCAGGCCGATAAAAATCAGGAATACCGCCCATTGCCAGGATTGCCATCCGAGAAACGTAAAATCAGGGAAAAATTTTGACAACCGTTCTTCAAAGGGTCTATATCCAAATTGTCGATATAAATCGGGAATTTCGGCGACCGTTCGGTTGGACAACTTCCAGATATAGACGCCATCTTTGCGCGGAACATGCTGTAATAGTATGTCCACTGTTCGGGTCGGAAGTTTGATCTGCCCGATGATTTCCCGGTTCGCAGGCAGACCATCTTCCTTGTTTCCCTCTGGTTTGGTGCTCACCAGATCGAGATCAACCCACAGGCTTCGATCGAGGGCAATTTTAAACTGACGCGCCAGCTCAGATTCCTGGTATTCCTCCATCCTCCCGGGCAGATTGCGCAGATCAAGATACTTGGCAGCCTGCTCAAAATCCCCAGCGCCGGCAGCTTTAATGAAGCCTTTGACACTGCTGCGGGGATTGCCGCGTTCAAATTCGTCCAACGGACCGGCGGGTGGGGCTTTCTTAGGCTTGACCTTATCCTCATTCTTTTCTTTTTTCGAGTTCTGTTGAAGAACCTTTTGAGAAACAGTTTCTGCAATGGCTTTGTGTGTGGTTATCGAACCGGTCAGAATTAGGCATAAAGCAATGATTACACAATGACCTGTCCTCGGGTTACGAGTAATCATGATTATTTTTCCTCCTTTCTCAAACCTGATAGCGTGACTGTCGAAAAAGCTCATCAGCCAGATTTTTGAAGAAATCACATTCAGTCAAATCAAAAAGTTACAGGATGTAATAAGCCTCGAAATTAACCTTTTTTGGTTTTTTCGACAGCTTCAGCAAAAATCGCTAATCATAAATGATAGACGAGATCAAGAGTCCTGAGATTAGTGTCTTTCTGTTTATTGAAGCATGATGCCCTCATAAGCATCATCCCGTACTGACCTATTTTTCAGATTCTTCCGGCGGATGCTTCGAACGACTGCCTGAGAAGGAATCGATATACGGTTTTGCTTCAGGGCGCCATTCCCAGTTGAAGAATTGGATTTCTGAGAACTGAGTCGGATCATCCGTACACAGCAGCACTGCGCGCAATCCATCGGTATAATACGGATCCCCCCCCCGAGGTTGTAGCCAGGATCATCAGTGGGCCTAGGGCCTACTCCTTTTACATATCCGAGTTTCATAAGGGTATGGGCATCTTCCTGATTAATTTTGAGCTTAAAGCGACGTATTCAAACTTTCGGCCAGAAACAGGATCATTGCTTCAAAAAGAAGGTCACGTAGTTTCCGGTTCTCAACTCTTTTGACCGGATCCCGGTCTGAAAATTTTTCCTCCACCGGAACGGCAACCGTCCAATGATCGGCATTGACGTAGCCCAGCAGGGCGGAGCCCGGAATGAGTTGATCCATAAATAAAAGCTGGCCGTCGTTTAAAGGATGTATTTTCTCCAGGAATTTGTAGGTAATGCGCTGGTGCAGCTGTATGTCCTCGTACCTTGCAAACGCCCCCAGAGAAAAATAACGCACATGTTCCGGTAACGGATGCGTTGCCAGCCACTGGAATTGCTGGACTCTGCTCAGACTGTCGAACACACCGCCGTCGTTGGGTCTGCATTTACCCAGGGAGAGTTTGGCGAACCAGTTGTCGTACTTAGCCTCGGAAAAACGGTCCGTCAGGGGGGAACCATTGACGGCGCCTGCAACGCTCAAAACCGCCGTGACGCGATGGGCCAGCTCCGGATAGTTAACCAGAAAATGCAAAATATCGGTGGTGCCCTTTGAATAGCCGAGGAGAACCAGTCGTTGGGATGGACCCAGATTCTGTTTGGCGACAGCCCCGGCTATGATTTCGGCGTTTTTAGGACTACTCGACAGACCGCTGACATCGACGTTGTTGATTTGATAGCCCATTTGTCTGAGTCGTTGGGCCGCCTCCTGGTAGGGCTTGCCGATATCCTCAAAACAATCGCAAAAGGCACCGGGTACGATCAGAATATATAGACCGGGATCGTGAGCTGGCAGGCTTTTTTGCCTTGCGGCAGCTTGAGGTTCATCGTTTAAGCGCCACAGGTAATCGTCGCATCCAATCTTCAAGCCAAGGCGCTGCCGATTGTTATCCAGCAATTCACAGAAAATCTCCCTAAACCGCATACGGGCGTCGTAAACCGGTGGGGCCCCAATATAGCTCAGTGCCTGGGCAGGCACCTTTTCATCAAAAGGAATCAATGCCGGGGGGCAGCCGCAAAACAGCAAAATAAATGCCGCCAGACAAGAAAATTGGTATGGGAGAGGAAACCGTTTCAATATTACTCCTGTTTTGATTCTAGAGTTTCAGCGACATAGACCAGGATGGCCTGCAGCAATACCTTGCGGGGAAATTTTTGCGGTGCCTGAACCGTTTCGGATATCAATAGATTCTTATTTTCCAGTGGCAGCACCACCGACCAGTGGTCTGCATTGGCATAGCCGAGAAGGGTTCCCCCGGGAATAATTTGATCGGAAATGAGAAGCAGACCGTCGTTTCTCGGGCTGTAGGTCCACAGAAGATCGTAGCCGGTCTTGAGAAGCATATTAATATTGTCGCGACTGGTACACGCAGCCAGCGAAAAGTAACGCACCGATTTCGGCAGGGGATTGGCGGCCAGCCATGACATTCTGACCGCGGGTCGAAGACTGTTTATGGCGCCGTCGTCTCCGGTATCGCACTGTCCGAAGACAAAGTAACGGGCCAGGCCGGTGTAAATATCGGCAAATTGAGCGGCAAGGGGCGAACCGTTGATTGCACCTGCCACACTGACCACGGCGGCAACGCGCCGAGACGCTTGCGGATAATTGATCAGATAATGAAGGATATCCACCGCACCCTTGGAATGCCCGATGAGTACCAGCCTTTCATCCTGGTCAAGTTCCAGGTTATCAATCTTCGCGGCAATGTAATCCGCATTGGAATCGCTGCTGGAACGGCCGCTGACGACCAGCGCGTCAATTTTAAACCGGTGGTCATTGAGCGATTCCCTCGCCTTCTCAAACGGCAGGGCAATGTCGGCGAAACATTCGTTAAAGAATCCGGGTACAACCATGACCCGGTAACGGTTACTCCGGATCGTAGGCAGCGATTCGGGCAGGCCATTCGGCTGGCGTTCGTCATTGAAACGCAGCAGGAAATTTTCGCACGCTCCCGCTTGACCCTGGTAATCAGGGTCGGCAGCCAGAAGCCGGCAGAAGATATCCCGAAAGCGCGCGCGACCGTCGTTGGCCGGCGGCGTTCCGACCGCATAAAGGACCGGTGCCGGAAATTCTGTCGTCATTTCATGCCTGACCAGTGGGGTACATCCTAAAAGGCCTATACCCGCAACGGCCACGATCAATAATTTTCGAAACGGTGACATGTTATCCTGATTTCTTTGCAGACAGAAATGATCGCAAACGCAAAAAAC
>CBDVBU010000332.1:0-4540 GCA_965372295.1 uncultured Phycisphaerae bacterium | reverse complement strand
AGGATGGGCAACTTGTTTGTCCATGCTGAATAATACAGCACAAAATTAAACTACTATAGGAGATCAAATATGTCTGATCCAAGAAAAGCACACACACGATATAACGATTACAAAGGCGAGGCTGCGGCTGACATAGCTGACGGGCTGAATCTTATAGATTTTGCACAACGACTGAATATAAACAAAGGTTTTTGGCCAGTTGGATTCGATTTCTCCATAGATAAAACTGGTTTATCTTTAGAACGTCCCGAAGTGAACGTCTCTATTCTTGCAGTTGATTCCAGCGTGTATGGAGCCGGAATAGACGCTATTAATAAAAGTGTTCTAAGCAAAGGTGGTGCATTGCCGGTCACATGTTTCTCTAAGAAAATTCCTGTACAAGAATTTTTTGCCTTCTTTAAACGTTTTCATGTGACTGGCTTCAACAATGCACTTCTCGCAGAAAAATTAGAAGTTATTCATTCGGTAGGATGCGATGAATCGCACCAATTGTGCTAAAAAGATTTCTCCGCTCGCTGCGCTCGGTCGAAATGACAAAGGCACAGGGACGCTTTGGTCAAAATGACAATGTTAGCCGGAAATCACTTCGATGCAGCGTTTGCACAGGTCTGGGTGCTCAGCGCTGGTTCCTACGGTGGGCCAGTAGTTCCAGCAGCGCTGGCATTTTTCATAGGAGCTTTTTTGTGCCGAGATGATTGTTTCACCTACGGCCTTTTGAAGCTTGACCTCGCTTACGATGCACAGGGCGGCGAATTGTTCAAGCCCGAACGCATTTAATGCCGCAGCATCTTCGTCGCCGCAATTAATTGTTACACAAGCCTCCTGATTACTCGCTATCTTTTTCTCCTGCCGGAGACCTTCGAGGACGCGCAGGACCTGGTCCCGCAGGGCCATCAACTTTTGCCATTTCGGCTCATCCCTCTTATAATCGATCGAATCATCGACCTTCGGCATAAGCGCCAGATGCACGCTGTCATGCTCGTATTGCGTATTGCGCCGTGCGTTGTGCATATTTTTACTTTCATCGCTATACGCATCACGCATCACGCTCGACGATTTCATTGCCGCCCAGGCCTCTTCGGCGGTATGGACCAGGATCGGGGCCAGCATACGAATCAGGCCGTCTAATATATTGTACATGGCGGTCTGGGCGCTTCGGCGGGAAGGGCTGTCGGCGGCGTCGCAGTACAAACGGTCCTTGAGAACGTCCATGTATATGCTGCTCATCTCGACCGTGCAAAAATTGTAGAGCAGTGAAAAGACCCTGTGGAAAATAAAGCTGTCGTACGCCTCGGTGACATTGGCGATCAGCTTCTGTAACTGCTGCATCGCCCATTTGTCGATCTCGAACATTTTATCATAAGCGACGCTCATTTTGCCCGGGTCGAAATCATCGATATTACCGAGCAGGTACCGCAGCGTATTTCTGATTTTCCTGTAGGCATCCTGTGTCCTGCCGATTATCTCATCGTTGCAGCGGATATCTTCCTGATAATTTACACTGGAGACCCACAGCCGAAGAATGTCGGAGCCGTACCTGGCCACCTCATCCTGGGCGTTCACGTAGTTGCCTAATGATTTCGACTGCTTCATTCCCTTCTCGTCAACGGTGAAGCCGTGCGTTAAGACGCTCTTGAAGGGCGGCTTGCCCGTCGCTCCCAGTCCCGGCAGCAGCGACAGTTGGAACCAGCCGCGATGCTGGTCCGAACCTTCGAGATACAAATCGACCGGCACCGGCCAGCCAGCTTCCTTCACGCAGACACTGTACCAGCTACAGCCCGACTCGAACCAGACGTCAAAAATGTTCTCTTCCTTCTGCAGCTCATCCAGCACGAATCCTTCCGGCAGCGCGAAATCGTCACCTAAAATCTGCCGGGGCGAATCGGTAAACCAACTGTTCGAACCGCGTTCCGCAATATGTTTAGCCACGGCCAGCACGGATTCTTTCGTCAGCAGCGCCTGGCCGGCGGCATTGAGAAATACGGGGATCGGCAGGCCCCAGCTTCGCTGCCGGCTGATGCACCAGTCCGGACGCGATTCGAGCATTCCGCCGATGCGTTTCCGGCCCCAGGCTGGAATCCATTCGACGTCATTAATGCTCCCCATCGCCAGGTCACGCAGACTTTTCCCCAGGCCGGGCAGCTCTTTGTCGACACTGACGAACCACTGCTCGGTGGCGCGGAAAATAACAGGCCCCTTGCTCCGCCAGCAGTGCGGATAGCTATGCACGATCTCGCCCTGCGCGAAGAGCAAACCTCTTTGCTGCAAATCGTTATTAACGACAGCGTCCACCTCCAGCACGTTTCGCCCCTGCAACCACTCCGGCACGGTTTGGTCGTATCGCCCATCGTCCATCACGGGCGAATAGACGGCCAGGCCGTACTTCTGCCCGGTCATGTAGTCTTCGACCCCATGCCCCGGGGCGGTGTGCACAAGCCCCGTGCCGTCTTCGGTCGTTACATAATTGGCGAGTATCACCATGTAGGCATCTTTGTCTGTCGGATTTTCCTCAACGAAAGGGTGCTTGTAGCGCAGGCTTTCAAGCTCGCTGCCTTTAACGGTTTTTTCGCCGAGGTTGTATTTTCCTTCCGCTAAATCCCCCGCGGCGACGACCGCCTCGATTTGATCGGTCGCTACGATTGAAACGAAGTTCCTGCTGTCCTTCTCGTAACGAATCGCCGTATAATCCAGCCGGGGATGCACCGCCACGGCCAGATTCGCAGCCAGCGTCCAGGGAGTTGTCGTCCAGATCATAAAGCAGACTGATGAGTTCTCGGCCTCGTCTTGCTCTACAAGACCAAGCTCAACCAATCGCCCGATGCTTTCTTCGGCGACGGGAAAATTCACGAAGATGCTCGGCGATGAAATGTCCTTATACTCAAGTTCCGCTTCGGCCAGTGCCGTCTCGCACCCGATGGACCAGTGAATCGGCTTGAGCTGCTTATAGACCAGCCCTTTGTCGACCATCTCAGCGAAGACTTCCAGTATCCCGCCCTCGTACGATGGCTTGAACGTAAGATACGGATTGCCAAAATCGCCGAACACGCCCAGTTCCTGAAACTGCCGGCTCTGGATTTTGACGTACTTGCTCGCGTATTTGTAGCAGAGCTTGCGGATGTCGAGCTTACCCATCTCGCGCACCGTTTCACCCAGTTCGGTGACAACCTTCGATTCGATAGGCAGGCCGTGACAATCCCAGCCCGGCACGTAAGGCGCATCGAAGCCGGCCATCGTCTTGTACTTGACTACGAAATCCTTCAGTACCTTATTCGTGACGTGCCCCATGTGAATGTCGCCGTTTGCGTAGGGCGGGCCATCGTGCAGGATATACAACGGAGCGCCGCTGCGCGCCTCCCGGATTGTGCCGTAAATATTTTCCTTAGCCCATTTTTTCCGCAACTGCGGCTCACGCTGGGTCAGGTTGGCCTTCATTGCAAAGCCCGTCTTCGGAAGATTCAACGTATCACGATACCCCTTACTTTTCTTATCCGACATCTAAGAAATCCTCATATTAAGAAATATAAACCAAGTAGAATAAGCCTATCACTCACTTTTGTCAAGGCCGCGGGCAAATCTCATTTTCTTGCCAGCACGTTAAATAAAAAAAGCCTTCCAAAGTTCGCTGCTCCGGAAGGCTTTTGATACCTGATTCAATAGCTTTCTCAGGGCAGCTTCAGCTTCTCCGCAATAATTATAATAATCGCAATGTCTATGTTTTTATTCATAATATCCAAACCAGAGTAATAGTGTTAAACAATTACCAGCAGTTCATATCATAATGTTCACTTTACGATGAAGACAGTGTTTTTGCGATTATCGAATAGATAAATATCGATCGGGGGCAGGATGGAATCAATAAAACACGATTTTCCAGCCTCAAGGCCAATTCGGCGCAGAACCCAATTATACTCACCCCGCAAAATATATGACTCGGCAAACACTCAGGCTGCCTGCACAAGGCTTCGCAGATTATCCTTCTGTTTTTCTTTGACCCGGCCTAACGCCATAGCCAACATCACCATCATTCCCCGCATTCGATCAATTCCCACCACAGTCTGGGATAATCCTGACCTTCGAGAATCCACCAGATATCTTCGGTGCCGTTTTCCGTTTCGTCCACGAAGTCCCAGCCGGCGTCGAGAAATGTGCCAGCCGTTTGCATCTCGGCCGTGTCCTTGCCCGTCCCGCGAAAACTCGTTGTTTGTCCGCTGCCTTCGATGTCCCAGAAGGACCCGAGGACATTATCGAGAGAGTGACCGGTCCCCACGAGACCGCCGACCTCTGTGATGCCCGTGACGTTTCCAGCCGAGTAACAATTCGTGATGTTGATAGGGCCACCCAAATATCCCACCAGGCCGCCGACATACCACTCGCCGGAAGTACTGCCGGTTGAATAACAATTGATAAGGCTACCGCGGCTGCGTCCCACCAGGCCGCCGATATCGTGGACGCCGGTAACATGACCCGTTGAATATGAACTCCGGATCGTTCCCATATTGTTGCCTGCCAAACCGCCGGCCGTTGAATCGCACGTCACGTC
>CBDVBU010000331.1:0-4548 GCA_965372295.1 uncultured Phycisphaerae bacterium | reverse complement strand
CTGCTTCGAGCATTAACTGTTCTGCATCATCGTAGCGGGCTTGCTCTTTGTAGAGCACGGCCAGGTCGTTCTTGGAATCCAGTGTATCCGGATGATCGTTACCTAAATCGCGCTGCCTGCCCTTCAATGCCTCATCAAATAATATTTCGGCTTCATCGTATTGCTTTTGTTTTGTGCGAAGCACAGCAAGAGCATTCACCAAACGGAGTGTCACTGGGTGTTCCTTACGTAGCCGCTCACGAGCGATTGGCAGCATCTCGTTGAATAGAATCTTCGCCTCATCACACCGGTCTTGATCTATGTACAGTCGTGCAAGAACGTACACAGACATCAATGTGTGCAGGTGCCTATCGCCCAATTTCAAGCGCTGTGTCTCCAATGTTCTATTAAGCAGCCGCTCTGCTTCGTCATACCTGCCCTGCTCTCTATACATATTGGCCAGTGCACTTGAGTACACAAGGTTCCAGTTGCCAGACTCCCCATCCTCAGGCCACTCGGTGAATGTCTCCACAAAAAGCCGCTCGGCCTCTTCATAGCGGCCCAGCGCCGCGTACGCCCGGGCAAGGTTGCACGAATCGAAATAATGGGAGGATTCGTCCGCAGCCCGGCGGCTTCTTTCGAAGAACGATGCGGCGTCCTGGTACTTGCCCAGGTGATAGTGTGCCACGGCAATCCCACTCTTGAAGCCAAGTTTAGTGGACAGGGCTTCCATCTCATGGTAGCGCCCCTGGTCCTCGTAAATCCAGCCGAGCCCAGACATCACCTTCCACGTGGTCGGATGTTCCTCACCATAGTGCTGCCGATAGATTTGGCTAGCATGCAATAACTGTTGCTCAGCCTTGTTTGCCTCGCCGATGTGGCGATACGTCCACGCCAGCGTCTCGCGCATTGACGCCTCAATGAGTGGCCGATCCTTGAACTTGTCCTCGATGTTCTCCGACGCGGCATTGAGAATATAACTGACGGTTGCTTCACCGATCCTGGCTCTGGACGCCGATCCCAGAACATCGTCTTTAAGAAAGTCAGCAATGAGCTGCGCCTCAGTGCGGGCGCGGGTCTGTCCGATCGCGAAGGTCGTCGATGCAACCGCACCGATGACAGATACAACCAGAACGGCGGCAACGCCGCCAACGAGGGCCTTATGCCGTCTCAGGAATTTCTTGAGCCGGTATCCGGCAGTAGGTGGTCCAGCCATAAGTGGCGCTCCTTTCAGATAGTTGTCAATGTCATCTGCCAGTTCCGAAGCCGAGCGATAGCGTTCTGAGCGTTCCTTGCGCATCGCCTTGAGGGGAATCCACTCCAGCTCTCTGTGCAGGCGCTTGGCTAACGCTGCGACTTCGGTCCGGCGACTTTCAGCAACCTTCCTGGCCTCGTCGCCCAGTTTCGTAAGCCGTGTGCTCGGTGTCTTGGGATCGGTTTCGCGGATAACTTTCCGGATTTGTTCAATGCCACCTTCGCGAAGAGTCTTGGAATCGAAAGGCAAGACACCCGTCAGCAGTTCGTACAACAGCACTCCCAGGGAATAGATATCGGAACGGGTATCGATATCCTCGTTGCCGAGTTCTACTTGTTCGGGACTCATGTATTCCGGCGTGCCGAGCAATTGGCTCTCTTCCGTGACCAACGTGCGCTCTGTCAATGGCTGACTGATGGCCTTGGCCACGCCAAAGTCAATAATTTTCGGGATTACCTGATCGTTCTCGCTGGAAACAAGAATATTAGATGGTTTGATATCCCGGTGGATAATTCCTTTCTGGTGAGCGTGTTGCAGGGCAAGACATACCTGCTGGAACAGGCGCAGCCGGTCCTCGATACTCAGGGTATGGCGGTCACAGAACTCCGTAATAGTCGAGCCTTTGACATATTCCATCGCAAAGTAAGGGCGGCCGCTATCTGCGGTGCCGGCGTCGTAAACCTGGGCAATGTTGGGATGGTCCAGCAAAGCCAACGCCTGGCGCTCAGCCTCGAAGCGAGCGAGGACCCGCTTGGAATCCATGCCGGGCTTGATGATCTTCAGGGCCACCCGTCGACGGATGAGCTGCTCCTGCTCGGCTAAATAGACTATCCCCATCCCGCCTTCACCCAGAACCCGAAGGAGTTTGTAACAGCCAATCCGGGTCCCGGGCCGCTCCATCAGTCCACCGACGTGTCCGCTTGCCGGAGGGCTATCCTCCGCATCTGCATCGTCGACGTCCATGCCGGAACGAATTAACTGCCTTAAACGGTCCGGCTCAGCTCCAAATATCGAGTCTTTCTGGTTCATTGAACTGCTCCAAAATCAGTCTTCTACTATTAACTCTGCCGGCTTATTGGAAATGCTGCGCGCTTTTTGGGAAAAATTG
Source organism: uncultured Phycisphaerae bacterium (assembly GCA_965372295.1). Classification (GTDB taxonomy): domain Bacteria; phylum Planctomycetota; class Phycisphaerae; order Sedimentisphaerales; family Anaerobacaceae; genus JAFGPJ01. The sequence goes on along the minus strand of CBDVBU010000331.1, from coordinate 2,206 downwards.
TAATAATTCTTCCAATTCATCAGTCGCCTGGCCCTGGGAAAGGACTGTATTGCGGACGTGCTGCATCAAAGCTGCCCGAAAACGGCGTTTCACTGTAATAATCATATTGGAGGCCTTTTTCACATCCTCAATATCATAGGACTCGCACAGTTGAGCCAGAGAGGGTGGGGATCGGTCGCCGAAAGTGGGCCATACAACGCGCTTATTAAAAAGAGCCCAGTGAATATTCATCCCCTGCTCCTCACAAGCATCTTTAACCTCGGCAAGGACACGCTCTAACAAAGACGACAGCCAGGCGTAATGATAGGACTCCTCGGCGGTTCTTTGCGCTACGCTCTCCGGCAAGATGGGCTGCTCTTCCATGTCGAAAGAGACCAATTTCTCCTCTAATATCCGCTTTTGGGCTCTTTCCTTGAGGTCCTGTTTGTTGGCATACTGCTTGAGGGCGTGGAGGAGAAAGGAGCGAAAACGACCGCGGGACTGGTCCGCTCGGCCTACCAAATCCCGGTTCAGCACGACCTCGTGGAAGAAGCCCTGTGTCAGGTCCTTGGCCTGCTCATTTCCATGGCCTTTGCAGCGTAAATAGCAATATACGGGTTTCCAGTATTGTTTCAGCATGAAGCCAATCAGGGCCTTGTCCTGGTCCTTACCGTCCTGGATGTTCTCGATAAGAGACCATTGAGTCGTGAGAAAGGCCTGTTGTGCTCCGCCCATACCTGTCTGGTCAGGATATGCCATGTTCAGCACCTCCAATTTACAACGAAGAATAGACCCGCATCGGCGAACACTCGCCGAACATAACTCATTTTACCACATTTTTAGTATTGGAAAAACCTTGAAATCACCACTCAAGCATGGAAAACTCACATTGAGGGCAATAATTTCACATTTTTTTCAAAAAGCGCGCAGCATTTTCGTTTTGCCAGCAGAGTATATGATGAAAGCTTTCGGTAACAAAGTGTGAGTCAGAATCAGAATTCAATTTGTCTCAGCCCAAAGGGCAGAAAGGAAGGTGCAAAATGAAATGCTTGAATGATTACAGAATGAGGATGGTGTTAGTTGGATTTGTTGCCGCTATTGTGCTTGGCGGCGGGCGTGCGAAGGCAGATTTTACCTTTGGTGAGCCTACGAATCTGGGGCCTACGGTTAACAGTTCATCTTTTGACCAGTGGCCTTCTATTTCGGCGGATGGACTGACACTGTACTTCTGCTCCAACCGGCCTGGCGGATTCGGCAATACTGACTTGTGGGTAACGAAACGGGCAACAGTCTTTGATCGCTGGGGTCCGCCCGAAAAGCTTGGAGCAAAGATCAATACTTCACTTCACGAATTCACCTGCGATATCTCATCTGATGGACTGGAACTCTACTTCAATGATGCCTCGCCAAGTTGGGGATATGCTTCTCGCCCCGGCGGCTGTGGTGAAACAGATCTGTGGGTGATAACACGAGAAACGCCAGATGATTCGTGGAGCACGCCTTCGAATCTTGGGGTGATCGTCAACAGCCCAGCTAACGACTTCAGCGCGCAGCTTTCTGCCGACGGCCTGACACTCTACTTTGGCTCCGATCGTCCCGGAGGCTTCGGTGGTGCCGACCTGTGGGTGGCCAAGCGTGCAACGAGGTATGACACATGGGAGGAGGACGCCGTGAATCTCGGGCCAGCCGTCAACGGTACCGCCTCTGAGAGTGACCCAAGCATCTCGGCCGACGGTATGACTCTGTTCTTCAGTTCCAATCACCCAAGTGGATATGGTGATATCGATCTATATATGACGGTCAGGCCCACGACAGACTCCGTCTGGGGCCAACCTGTGAACCTCGGTTCAGTGGTGAATACCCCCTTTGGTGAATCGCAACCATGTATCTCAGACGATGGTCGATGGCTTTACTTTGGCGACCAGGTTAGAGGACGCCCTGGGGGATTTGGCGCGCGTGACCTTTGGCAGACAGAAATCGTTCCCATTGTGGACTTTAACGGCGACGGAATTGTCAACGCGGCTGATTTGTGCATCATAGTGGACCACTGGGGCGAAAACTATCCCTTATGTGACATCGGCCCAATGCCCTGGGGTGACGGCATCGTCGATGTCCAGGACCTGATCGTGCTCGCTGAGAATTTGTTTGAAGAAGTGAGTGACCCGACACTCATAGCTCACTGGGCATTGGATGAAGCAGAAGGGATTATCGCTGCCGATAGTGTTAG
>CBDVBU010000330.1:0-4563 GCA_965372295.1 uncultured Phycisphaerae bacterium | reverse complement strand
AGGTTATGGCCCGGGCGTGTCCAATACTGATACGCTAAAGGAATCTGTTTGGCCCCCCATCGTTTCTTAAATACGCGCTGTCCACTGTTCACTGTGCTTCTGCCAAAGTCGAACCATTGTGCGCCCGAAGCGCCGAAGTGTTGTATCGCTGCCCAGTTCAGGAGATAATTCGGACTGATGTCATTATACTCAGTCAGGACGGCTCCCCAACGACTTTGCGCCAGCCCGTTAAAGTCGTATACGAACAATCCCCCCACGGGTGTTCCGTTCAAATGCACCAGAAAAATGTGACTGTCATCAGGAAAGGTTTTAAGAACCGCACTGAAAAGCCTGCGGGGATAACACGGTGTTCCCAACTGATGCATTCGCCGGGTCCATATTCGGTAGAAATCGGCCAATATCTCCAAGCCGCCGGTTACAACCATAAGGCCGGCTTTCTTGGCTTTTCGGATGCGGTTGCGCATCTGGGGTCGCAATCGCGTCCAGAGTTCGGCCGGATCGGAGGTTAGCGGCAGAAACATGGTGACCTTGTCGGTGCGCCGATGCAAGTCGTAAGGCAGAGGCTCGATGTTCCTGAACTCCATCGATTCGCACTCTTGTTCTTCACTCAGTTCAATGGCACGCTCGTATAAAGCCCTTGAAGCCGCTTCATTTTCTGCAAGGGGGCCGCCATAGTTGCTGAATGCCTGGGAGATCATTCTATTACCGAATAGTCGGCTGCGGATAAGCGCCAGTGGAAGAACCCCGCATACGTTGCCGTTCTGATATGCGACCAGGTGGAAGGATTTATGTCCCAGTGGTTGTACGACATTCTGGGCCCATGCGAACAGATGACAGAGTTTGGCTCCGGGCATCCGTCTAACAAAATCATCTAATTCAGGGTGGTTGGAGTTACAAATACCCACGTGCATTACTTAATCCTCCGTGCATTCACAAAGCATTGTTTTGAAAGTTGTCAGGGATCAGGCTTTGTTTCTCTTTCGGTGCTCCAGATGGTGTTTTATTCTTTTGTATGTCAACTTTTCTGTGCCGAAACACGCGTTGAATTTTTCAATATCCCGGTCACACAGGATTTTGAAAGCACTTTTCCCCAATCCTTCAAAGCGAAGGGCCCAGTCAAAGTCAATTAAGTACGGCTTGCCGGACCGCTCCTCAATTATTATGTTGCCGTATTTTATATCATTCCATATGAAACGGGCCTTGTGTATCTTGTTGAGTTCGGCGAAGATAAGTTCGATGAATTGCGAGTCAATGACGTCGCTCAAAACGCGCCTGCATTCCGGGATGCGGTTCATCGATCTTTTTCTTTTACCGGAACGTGTCAGTCCGGGATTTTCTTCTATGTCACGGTCTCGAACAATCGCTCCCCTGCCGGCTAATTCTTCGCGGAGTACCCGGCCCGAGATGTACGAAAAAGTAAGCGTCAAATTATCGAAATCAACGTCCATTATCACAGGCATATTACAACCGGCGCGCCCGAGGTGATAATGTGCTTCAATCTCATTTACAAACGAGGATTTATTACCTTTGTAATGCTTTTCTATACAGACATATCCATCTACGGCTACTACTCGCAGGCCAAATCGTTTTCTTGCCAGAAACTGCTTATTAGAGACACTCGGCACGTTTGAGATTTCCCCTACCTTCGACAGCAGGAATCCATCCTGGTCTATTTCACCAAGCTCAACCCTGTGAGATTGGTGCCGGGCATTTTCGGGTGACGTGACTTTCTCCCAATCCAATCCCAGTTGTTGCACCTTAGTCTTGTAACCTTTATCCGCCAGACTCAGCAGCGCTTCCTTGTTCTGCCGCCAATACCGTATCTTTTTCTCTGCAAAATAGTATTTCAGCGCTGTCCTCTTAATCAACGTGTAAAGTCGTAAACAAACAGGCAACACCGGTATTACGGCAGGCAAGACAATACAGATATAAACGGCATACAAACAACGCAGAAATCCGTTTCTTATGAGGGCAACCGGCATAATTCTATCGCACATCGAAGTCTGATATATTTACACTCCAGTTATTCATGTTAAAAACGGAACTGTCAATTACATCGGGAATCAGTATCTTTCCGGTCATTCTTATTCTCTGCGGTTTCTTCGAATCAGGAGCCTTCCAGAGTCCGGCGGGCCTTGAGGGCAGCTTGCCCACATAAATGATAATATCTACAGCATTGACAGCCGTTCGACAGATTTGCTTTACTGCTCTTGCAAGAGAGGCGGCAGACAGCGGAACGACATCAATAATATACAACGTTCTGATTCCGTCTTCTTCCTCGTATATTTTGTAAATGCATTCAGCTCCTTCTCCAAGACCGATTCTGTTGTAGCTCTCATCATATCTGTGCCGCTCGAACTGCTTATCTACGACTTTTGCTATGTCGTATCTTGCCTCTGAATTCCTCGGTATCCTGCAAAATCGAGTTGTAAATCTACAGAAACCTCGCGACAGACCATTGAGGGGTTTCAGCTTTTGAACAACAGAACTAATATTCAGAGGCAGGACATAATAATCCAATTCGCCTATGTCTGTGTATTTCAGAAGTCTCCTTTGGACGGCGTAAAAGTGTTCGTTAGGAAAGCCGAAAATAAACGGAATACCGTCACTTATAAGGCCTTCATGCACAACGTTTGCCATTTTCACAAAGTGACCTCCCCCCCGATATTTAGGATCGACCATCGTATCTACGGAAAGAGAGAATATTTGTTCTTCTCCAAAGAACTGATATCGCCCCGGCACAGCGCTGAATGCCCCTACGACGACTTTTTCGTGCAGCATCAGCCCGTGATATGAGTAGCCCTTTGGCGTATAAAAGAATTTCCGTTCAAATGAGTCTTTTGTCATTTTCTTATTAAAAACCCGCAGAAACAAATCACGCATCTGCTCTTGTTCGGATTCGGTGAGCTGGTCAGTTCTCTTGAAGGCCACATATGTCTTGGGTTTAGATTTTAAGCGTTTTTTATCGTGGGCGATTTGAGCCAATTGGCAGCCCTGCGATCCGTCAAGCTGATCCTGAAGTGATCGTGAACTTATGGACATGTTAATATCCTTGAAAATGGTCGTTGGGTAATCATTCGACCTGCGGCAGAGAACTATTATAGTCAGCGGATAGGTATGCTTTGCGACAATGGAGTTTTCTCTTCGGCCGAATAGTGTCGGCCATTCAAAATGCTCAAATACAGCTTCTCAACCTGCTCGCTGATCGACTGCCAGGAATAATGTTGTCTGATACGCTCTATGGCCCCGACATTCACAGAGGTTACTTCCTCACTGTGCCCGAGCAGCCAACGCAGGCGATCAGTGAGGTCGTCCACGTTTCCATTCATAAAGTGAAAACCAGCGTCTCCGATGGCTTCCAGGTTTTCCGTGATGTCACTGACGAGACAGCAATTACCATAGCTCATTGCTTCGAGAATACTCAGAGATAAACCCTCCACTTCTGAAGGCTGCGTATATACATAGCAGTGGCTGAAGAGCTCTTCGATAAGACGGCCCTCGACAAAACCGGGAAACAGGATACGCGGATCATCCCCGGCCAATTCAATGAGTTTCTTCCTATATTCTGTGGCGCCCTGAGCATCGCCGGCAATTACAAGTTTCATATCCGTATCCAGCCGTCGAAACGCCGAAACCAAATAGTGGGCGCCCTTTTCGGGCACCAGGCGGCAGGCAAAAAGGATATACTCGTTCGGCTCAAGACCCAGTCGGTATATTTCGCTGGCTTCGGTTTTCGGTTTAACATCGGCCGCTGTGGGGATGTACTGCATTTCAATCCCCCGATTCGTTCGATAAAAATCGCATTGCGTGCGGGAAACGGCCGTATTAATATGAGATTGGGATAAGGCCAGTTTCTCCAGAATTTTCACGACAGAGGAACCGACTGTGCCCCAGCGTTTGCGTTTCCATTCCAGGCTATGCAATTGCAGCACGCATTTGGCCCCACGCAACTTAGGGAGCCAGGCAAAAGCTCCGGGTGCGAAACTATGGAAGTGCACGATATCGTATTTCTTTTTCCAGATCGAGTTAATCGCAGCGGTCGCCGAACAAGACAGCTTCTGCAGGCACGGCGCGGCGAACGACGGAACACTCACAATCCGCATTCCCTGATAATGCTCTGGCACGTCACCGTAATGACGCATCGTGTAAACCGTGACATCGTGCCCGCGCTGGGCCAGTCGCGAACCGAGTTCCGATGTGTACTTTTCTATACCGCCTCCTCGCATAATGTTCTTAACGGCTAAAAACGCTATCTTCATGACTGATTCTCCATTGTTGCACATGCTGCAACACAATGTTCGAACTTTATCGGTTTGTTTCGAAGAATATGATTCAACTCTGTTTCTCTACTATGCCCAACGGATACCATCCTTCAGTATCCGCACCTTTATTCGCTAATCTGATCGCCGGTAAATGATTGCTCGGATCCAGAATTCCGAACGAGACAACATAGTTACCTGCCCCGAGTGAATCCGGCAATAAAAGATCCTCTTCAACTCGATATATCCCCGGCAGCCACTCACAAGCTCTTGCACTTGAGGTCATAATGACCGACACCCGGTC
>CBDVBU010000329.1:0-4585 GCA_965372295.1 uncultured Phycisphaerae bacterium | reverse complement strand
GCCCGGCCTGCCGGATCGGTCACGCACCCGGACATGATAAGGCAAAAAGCCAAAAGGAAGAAAGCGAGTACCAGTGAATTTCGGGTCTGTCGTTTTGATTGCATGATGACTCCTTCAAAAAATATTTTTATCTCAGCATTTGATTATTGCGTCGAATATGTTCGGCGTGTTCGGGGAATTCCCTCACGATACTCTCTAATTCGGCTCGTTCGAGAATATATACGTTATCCTGCCGGGCGAGTCTGAGGTAAACCTGCTTTCGGTCGTTGAGGTATATCTTTTCAGAAAATCCTCGTCCGTCCAGGAGTTCCAGTTCAAAGATATAAGCGGTGTCTTCGTCGGCGGTTATATCTTTTGCCACTTCGATCGCGGCTATAAGCGTCGGGATGATTTTGCCGTTGGCTTCGATTATATCTACGACGATTTGGTTCTTTTCACTATCGAGCATTTGCATCAAGAGCTGGTTGAGAAAAACATCCGGAATCGCTGTGGGATTGAGACGGTAGCTTTTCTCCTCTGGCTGTGCTTGGTATTTCCTGACGGTTATTACGCCGGTTTCGTCCAGGATAATTTCTGTCCCGCTTCGAGCGGTCCTTCCGCTGGTTTCGCTCTTGTAGACAAACTCATTGAGATCGTTGCTGCATTGAAAGGATGTTCCCTGCTCGTAGCGGCGTTGCCCTCTGATATAGAAAAGACCCGCCGCCCGTATATTTGGCTGGGCGCCTGTGGCAGAGCCATCTGTGCCGGAATCTACGAGCACATCCATTGTAAAGCCGATCGTGCTTTTTGCCGGATCTTTAATCAGAAAAAAAGCCTGGTGGTTCTGGTTGTCCAAAAAGCCGTCGAGACCTCTGCTTTTAATTTCTGTAACGATTTCGGCGCCGGCTTTTAGAAGCTGGTTATCCTCGAATTTCAGGCCCTCTATGATGCGTTTGAATATCCGTTCAGCCAGCTCACTGTCGTCTGTAATTTGACGCAGTTCGATATCGAGCTGTCGATCATCAGGTAATTTTGCAGTGCCGAAAAACACGCTGAAATGCACTTCAGGCTTATCTATGCGGGCCCAGTCAATCGTGAGTGTATCGGTCTGTGTCTGGTTCGTTTCCACAATCACTGCGTTGATTTCAGATGCCCTTTGCTCGAACCGCATCTGCGGCGTTGCCGTCTCGGCACTCAACAGGTACCGGCAATTGGCCCAGGCGGTCGGTCTGTCGGATCCGAGTGGGAAAAGACTGCTTATAGTGAATATATTCTCTCGATACTTCCATTGTTGCTCGCTTTGCCAGCCTTGCCCGTTCGGCATCGATACCGATAAACCCGTTCGAGACAACCGGATCGGGTCCGAAAATGAAATCCTGGACTTTAAGACAACGATAAGGCGGGCCATTAGCAACGCTGCAATAAAAAGGCCAAGGAGGGCTATCTTATCGTACCCCGGCTTGTTTGTTCCTTGAGTATCATTCATAATCGCGGCCATAGTAATGATTCGAAGCGTTTTTTGCAAGCTTACCCTGCGGAGTTTGCCAACTCGGTCGCATAAAATCGATAATTTTCATCCAGAATGGATTTTGTTCCCAGCCGAATTATTCATATATTTTAATAGAGTTCCCTAAGAAATTTGCAATTTTCGGTTTGCGATTTGCGATTTGAAAATCGACAATCGGAATTCGGCAATCGGCAATTAAAGCGAAGGAGGTTGAAAATGAATGAAGTAATGACGCCACGCGGAGTTGAACCGGATAAAATTCTGCAAATAGCGATCGATACGAAAGTGCCTGCTATAATGTCTTATCTGTCCAGAGACAAATGGCACGTTGCAAAGGTTCTGCTGACAAAACTTGACGGAGACAGACTTAGCGTTGAAAGCGCTATCTCGATAAGGCAGCGTCCGATAAATATACGCGTGGATCAACCGGTCGGCATTTCATTCAAACATGGATATGGCAAGTTTGTTTTTGATACGACAGTCAAAGCACTCGAACCGTCAACCGATCCTGAAACACGCCGAGAGCGTGGCGGAATAATCGTACTTGCTTTTCCGGATAAGATTGAAGTAATCCAGCGGAGGAGCTACTTCCGTGTTAGCATACCTGAATCGCTGAATGTAAAAGTTTTGCTATGGCATCGCAGCGGCAAACGCGGAGCAGCAGAGCCGAAACATAATACGGCCGGCGAGATGCACAATTGTTGCCAGGGCAGGCTGATGGACATTTCCGCCGGCGGCGCCCAGGTTATAGTACCGAACCAGAACGATGCCGGAAAAGCCAACTTCAAAAAAGGACAGTTTGTCAGCATGAGATTCACGCCCCTGCCTTATGAAACGCCATTAGTGCTGAGTGCCCAGGTTAGAAACGCTTTGCCCACTGCAGACGATCAAAACGCCTCCCTTGGCTTGCAGATTGTCGGTCTGGAAGCAAGTTCGGAAGGTCGAGAGGTCCTGACCCGGCTGATAGGGATTGTCGAGCAGTACTATCAGTTAAATCAATCCGGCGTTAAACAGCAGGCTGTGCATCCGGTTCCGAGTACAGATTAGTGCCCAAGTTACTTGTGCACCGATCCACCAATACTATCGTCCTGCTCGTCGACTGTTGCCTGGTCTATGGCTATCGAAGCAGACTGTTGCGCTGCTGGGACGAGATTGTCGTTATTGTGGCTTACCCTATGCCTCAATTTTGCGATGGATCGTGAAATTGGAACTCTGAAGTATAACCATTTCACAAAACTATTCGCCGCAAAACCACAGAAAATCACCACCAAAGCCACCTGTATATTCCACCAGACAAAAGCCAGCATCAACAGCACCCTTATCAGATCTGCGAGCGGTTTTTTACCCCTGAGGTACTGATTGAGAATATGCGGATATCGAATCCTGCTGACCATGAGAATTGACATACCCAGGGCAAAAAACGGCAGGGCGCAAATAATAACGAACGTCGGAATTGTTTCCTGGTGAAATATTACGAGGCTGACTATTACTCCTGCGGCGGCCGGCGTCGGCAAGCCCATAAAACTCATGTGCGCCGATTCATCCTCTTCGTTTTCCACATTGAACCTGGCCAACCGGATAGCCGCACAACTTATATACGCGGCCGCCGAGAGCCAGATGAAACGTTGCAAAAATCTTTCATCGGCAAGGCCTATCGATGCAACTTCATATTCCAGGATATTTAGCATTAGAAATGCAGGCGCCACGCCGAAGCTGATTATATCGCAAAGGCTGTCGAGCTGGCCGCCGAAGCTGGAAGTGCTCTGTACTCTTCGTGCGAGCCGACCGTCGAGCATATCGGCAATCATCGCCACCAGAATCATATAGCCGGACATCGCAAAGTAAGTGGTGGACCCGAATGTAAAGAAAGGTATTTTGGAATCTGCGGATAATGCCTCCGAACCTTTGGCGGCGAAGATTATCGCTGTGAAGCCGAATACACCGTTTAGAATCGTAATCAGTGACGGCAGAATCGCTATGTACTTTAATCTCTGCCTGCGCACCCGCCGAAGCAGACTTTTCTTCGCAGCATCAGTTTTCGATCTCGGCATCTTTCGTATCTCGAATTTCGTATTTTACAAGCGGCGTAAGGCCTGCTTTTACTTTATCGCCTATCTGGACGAGGCACTTGATCTCGTACTGCGTGCTGCGTGCTGCGTGCTGTGCAGAACGCTGAACGCCGAACTCAGAACGAGATAGCACGCAGCACGAAATCGGCACGTACAACTCCGTTCTGGAGCCGAATTTTATCATACCGAACCTCTCGCCGCCAGCCAATTCCTGTCCTTCCACCGCCGCACAGACTATCCGCCGGGCAATCGCCCCGCTGATCTGCCGGACGATTAGCTTGTCTTTCGGACTGTCGGTTCGAATCAGGTCCAGCTCGTTGGACTCGTTGAGACGCCCCGATTGAGGGTTCATCGCATTGAGATATTTGCCTTTTTTATAAGCGATCTTTTCGATTCTGACATTACATGGAGCGCGATTTATATGGATATCGAAAATGCTCAGAAATATCCCGATCCGCAGGGCTGGCCCGCCGATGAAGCTCGTTTCCTCTATGGTTTCGATTTCTGTAATATGCCCGTCAGCGGGCGCCAACAACAGGTTAATATCCGCAGGACAGCTTCGCGCCGGATCGCGGAAGAACATCAGTGCCCATATCAGGACGGCGGCAAAAACCGCTTCTACAGCAATAACCGCCCACTGCGGCAAAAAAGCCGCCGTTACCAGCGGAAAAACAATCATTGCCGCAAGCACCGCCGCCGGGTAAACAACCACCTGCGGTAAACCATATTTAGTCAGCGGAATTCTCATGTTTTTTGTTCATTGTTCATTGTTTTGCGTACTATGGACTATGAACCATGAACTATCAACAAAAAAAAGGCCGACCCTGTGGGCATCGGCCTCTTGAAGGAGGGTGATAACGCATTTTAGTTTTAACAGCCTTCCCTTTTGGGACAGGCTTATTATGAACGGCCTATTATGTGTTCCTACATATATAGACGCAATTAAGCCCAAAAAGTTACAATATTTTTAAAAATTTCCTAAAAATCCATAAAAACCACGATTTCTACGCTGTATCCCTTACGGGAAAAG
>CBDVBU010000328.1:0-4585 GCA_965372295.1 uncultured Phycisphaerae bacterium | reverse complement strand
ACCAAACCGGATATACTTTATTGACTATCGAGTTTGGAACACTTATCATTATCGTCAAAATAAAATTTCAGGGAGCCATAATTATGAAAAAGGTTATAACAGCAATCGTTCTTGTCGCCCTGGCTGTTGTTTTCGCATCAGTCGGCTGCAAGCAGAAGGAGGAAGATAGCACCGATACGTACCGCATTGCCGTGATTCCCAAGGGCACGACACACGTTTTCTGGAAGTCGATCCACGCCGGTGCGGTCAAGGCCCAGCAGGAATTAAAGGAATCCGGCCTGAACGTGGAAATCATCTGGAAAGGGCCGCTCAAGGAGGATGACAGGGAATCGCAAATCCGGGTCGTAGAGGATTTCGTAACGCGCGGCGTAACGGGAATCGTGCTGGCGCCGCTGGACGATGCAGCCCTGCGAATGCCGGTAAAAGACGCCGTCAACAATGGCATCCCCGTCGTGATTATCGACAGCGGGCTCAAAAGCGACGATTACACCAGTTTTATCGCTACGGATAATTACATCGGCGGCAGAAAAGGCGGCGAGCGCCTGGCGGAAATCTTAGGCGGAAAAGGCAAGGTCATCATGCTGCGATACCAGGAAGGCTCAGCCAGCACGATGAAACGCGAGCAGGGTTTTCTGGACGTCCTGAAAGAAAAATATCCGGACATCAAGGTGGTCAGCGCGAACCAGTACGGCAAGGCAACCACCGAGAGCGCCTACCTGGCAAGCGAGAACCTGCTGTCGCCGCTGCGGGCAACTGACGGAGGTCTGACGATTGACGGGATATTCTGTCCGAACGAATCAACGACATTCGGGATGCTGCGAGCCCTCGAAGACAGCGGCCTGGCGGGCAAAGTTAAGTATGTGGGTTTTGACAGCTCTGACCGGCTTGTGCTGGCGATGCGGAAAGGGTATATTCAGGGGCTGGTGCTGCAGAACCCAATCAACATGGGCTACTTAGGCGTCAAAACGATCATGGCGCATTTGCAGGGCCAGAAGGTGGAGAAACTAATTGACACCGGTTCGGCGGTAGCCACTCCGGATAACATGGACGATCCGAAGATGAAGAACCTGTTGGAACCGGATTTCAAGAAATGGCTGAACGAATAGACTCACAGTCCGGCGATCCGGCCGGAGCGATCCGGCTCCAGATGCAGGGAGTTTCCAAGCGCTTCGGGGCAACAAATGCGCTGGAAGATGTGAGCATCGAAGTCGCCACAGGTGAGGTGCTCGCGCTGGTCGGTGAGAATGGGGCGGGCAAAAGCACGCTGATGAAGGTCTGCTCGGGAGCGATCAAACCCGATGCCGGCCGGATGTGGCTGGACGGCGTGCCGTATCGACCGGGCAATCCCCTCGAAGCCCGGCGGGCCGGCGTAGCCATGATCTATCAGGAACTTTCACTGACGCCGCACATGAGTGTTCAGGAAAACATAATGTTAGGGATGGAGCCGTCGAAGTTAGGCGTGATACTCTGGAAGCAGGTCCGGCAACGAGCCATCGAAGCGATTAAGGAATTCGACAATCCGGAATTGACGCCGGACGCCCGTGTTAGTAGATTGTCGGTCGGCTCGCAGCAACTGGTGGAGATTGCGCGGGCGTTGGCGATCGGCTGCAACGTCCTGGTACTGGACGAACCGACCAGCAGCCTGACGCAGCAGGATGTCAAGCGATTATTCGAGATCATAAAGCGGCTTCAAATACAGGGTAAAGCCATCGTTTATATTTCACACTTTATCGAAGAGGTCAAACGCGTCGCCGACAGGGTGACCGTTCTGCGCGATGGAAGGGTAGTCGGCAGCAACGACGTGGCGGCGATTTCGACCGACGAGATCGTCTCGTTGATGGTAGGCAGGCAAGTCGAGGAGCTTTATCCTCGCTCTGAACGCCATGCGGGCGAAGTTGTGCTGGAAATAGAAGATCTGGCCGGCCCGGATAAGCCGAAGTCGGCGAGCCTGACGTTACGTCGAGGCGAAGTCTTAGGCATCGCCGGGCTGGTGGGCGCAGGACGAACCGAGCTGCTGCGGTGCCTGTTCGGGCTGGAGCCGGTCAGGAAAGGCCGCATTAAACTGGGCGTTTACACAGGTCCGGCCTCACCGGTCAAACGCTGGATGCAGGGGGTCGGTCTTCTGAGCGAGAACCGCAAGGAAGAAGGTCTGGCCCTGTCTTTAAGTGTTGCCGACAATGTCACGCTTTCCAGGCTGAAGGGCTTCGGCCCGTTAGGCTTAGTCTTGCCAAGCCGGCAGGACAAAGCGACCCGGCGATGGCTGGAGCAGTTGGATATCCGCTGCCGGGGGCCGCGACAATCAGTCTCGTCCCTGTCGGGCGGCAACCAGCAGAAAGTGGCGATGGCCCGGTTGCTTCAGCACGATGTGGATGTGCTGCTGCTGGATGAGCCGACGCGAGGAATTGACGTGGCGGCCAAGGCGCTGGTTTACAAACTGATCAACGCACTGGCGACCGGCTCGCCGGCTGAAGGTAAGCCGCCCAAAGCGGTGCTTATGGTCAGCAGCTATCTGCCCGAGCTAATGGGGGTGTGCGACCGGGTGGCCGTGATGTGCCGAGGACGGCTCGGACCGACACACCGCATCGATGAAGTAAACGAGCATGAACTTATGTTAGAGGCAACCGGTAAATGATTTACGATTTATGAATTATGATTTACGAATGCGGCTTCGCCGAATGAAATCAAACAATCATAAATCGAAAATCGTAAATTGCAAATGGATAGCAAATCATGCAAAAAAAATTGATGACATTTAACTGGCGCAGCTGGCTCAATACGCTCAGCCCCGTCATCGCTCTGTTCGTAGTGTTTGAGTTATTTGTGCTGATTGCGCCGCCCAGCTTCGCTACGGCAAGGAATATGGAAATGATCGCCCGGCAGACAACGATCGTCGGCGTCGCGGCACTGGGGATGACGCTGGTAATTATCTCCGGGGGGATCGATCTGTCCGTCGGATCGATTGTCGCTTTGAGCACGGTCGTAATTGCCTGGCTTCTGCGGTATGCCGGAGTCGGCCCCTTGACGGCGGCCATCGGGGGCGTAGCCTCAGCGGCGTTGTTCGGGCTTCTCAGCGGCGTTTTAATTACCAAGCTTCGGGTCGTACCATTTATTGTCACCTTAGGAATGATGCTGGTCGTTCGCGGGGCCGCCAAGGGCATCGGACGCGAGCAGAAAATCGATGTGGATCCGGAACGGCTCAGATGGCTGGAGGAGCTTCTGGCCTCGGTGCCAAAGGAACGAAGCTGGATGCTCCTGCCGCCCGGCGTCTGGATGATGATCTTTCTGGCAATAGGGATGGCCGCCCTGCTGCGATATACCCGCCTAGGCCGGCACACGTTCGCAATCGGCTCGAACGAGCAGACGGCCAGGCTGTGCGGCGTTGCCGTCGAACGCGTCAAGATGCTCGTCTACACCCTGTGCGGGGCCTTCGCCGGGCTGGCCGGTGTGATGCAGTTTTCCCGGCTGACGGTTGGCGACCCGACTGTGGCTGTGGGCTTGGAACTAAATGTAATCGCCGCAGTAGTCATCGGTGGCGGCAGCCTCAGCGGAGGGGAAGGCTCGATTCTCGGAACACTTGTCGGCGCTCTGATTATGACCATTATAGCCTCGGGCTGTACGCAGAGAGGATACCCAAACTGGGTCCAGGAAATTATCACCGGTGCGATTATCGTTATCGCCGTGGCTCTCGACCGCCTGCGACATCGACGAGCCGCATAAACCCTTAGAAAAAAATTAAAATGTAAAACTCAAAATGCAAAATGACACGTTAGTGTCATCCTGAGGCGAAGCCGAAGGATCTGGCCGGCGGCAATGTAGATTCTTCGCTTCGCTCAGAACGCCTAAAAAGCGGCGTTTTTATATTTTATCTTTGATATTTACATTTTCTTAACCTCGGCGGGTGGCAGCCTCAAATCCAGAGGATTTGGGGATGGTTGCGTTGCTTTTGGAGCTTTGCCATCCCCAACCCATTCGACTCCGCTCAGGGGAGCGCTGCGCTTGAGGCTGCCACCCGGGATTGAAACAGGCCAATCTTTCCAGTCCATCTGCGCACCAATTTTGTGAGGCTAATCTGTCGGACAATTCTTGAATTATCTTAGATATTCACTCGAAGGACAATTTTTCATTTAGTACAATATTTACCAAACTAATATTATCGTATGTCGTATATAGTATGGTGGATAGCAAATGGCCAAATAGATAATAAACTCAAACTGACCGACCTCTGTGTCATTCCCGCGCAAGCGGGAATCCAGGCTACTGTTGAGGTTTTGGATTCCTGTTACCCGCTCCCCGCTTTCGCGGGGATAAGTTTACACCTGCGAAAGCAGGTGCGGTCACAAGTTTCACAGGAATGACAGGCTGTTTTATGTTCTTATCATAGAAGCACTTACATCGCAGCTTGGCTCAGGGGCGGCCAGTTTGAGTAATAAATAGTAAATCCGGAGTTTCTCCGGAGGGGCGATTTGAAAAAACAAAGCCAATTTGTTTCGTATTGAGTACTGCGTGATGCGTATTGCGAAAAGGAATTTGAAATCGACATAGGTATGCCCTCACGGGCTTTCCCTGTCACACCACCGGGCATACG
>CBDVBU010000327.1:0-4592 GCA_965372295.1 uncultured Phycisphaerae bacterium | reverse complement strand
GCAATATGGTCTCCATCCAGCGTTCGGTGTTTTGAAGATTGCACAAAATACGAACGTCCCCCCGCCGGTCTATATCGTGACTGAAAGCGTGCGGATATTTACCTTCACGATCGTACAAATCACTCTTTGCGAGAATATCATCCACAGGCAGGCCGACGCCGGCGTAATATTTTTCCGCCAATTCTTTAATGTCCTTGTCCTTATAATAAAGGTCCAAATCCTGGTCATAGACCAGCGGCGTCCTTTGGAAGAAAGGATCATGATAATGCCACGGCATCAAATCCCCGGTAGCAATGCTATAACTATCCGCCAGGATGATATCCAACTCATTCTTCATCCGGGCGAAAGGCTCCGTTGTCAATTCATACAGCTCATCGAAAATGCGGTCAAGCTCTTTCACATTCTGCTGGCCCGTGACGATGGTAAGAGTATGATAATTGTCAAAGCCAACTTTTCGTGCCGCCTCGTTACGCAGCTTGACCAGCTTGATGAGATCAGCAAAAATCACATTTCCCACTTGTTTGCTGGCCTTCCATGCCAGTTCCCTTTTACGGCAGTCTTTTTCCGTTGTCAGGATGATATAGATGTCACTCATAGTGACTTTTTTATCATCTATGGTGCCGCGAAAACTGTTGTATTTTTCCTGTATCTTGCCGTCCAGGCCAACTATCTCTTCGAGCAGGTCCGGCTCCACTTGGTTCGGCAAATAAGCGTAGTACAATTTATCCAACTGCCGGGCCAGCCTATGATTTTTAATCCGGCCGGATTCTTTTATGTCCCTGATAAAGGCGAACTCCTGATGATCGCTGTAGAGCCGACTTATCTCAAGCTGTAATTCGCTGAATCTGCCATAATCTTCCGCCTTGCCTGTCGTGGAAGCATCCCAATAGGCAAGATTTGCCTCTGTTGTCAAAGGTCCAACTTTTGCGACATGAATTTCAATAAACCGCTCCAATTGCCCCTGTTTGGCAGCGGGTCCGCAGCCGGCAAGAAAAACAACTGCGACAAACACAGTGAGCGAAGCCGATATTCTCTCCATAATAAGTCTCCACTTAATACTTTAGCGAGATGTTCTATAAGGCCTGCTGCTCGGTGCGGGCGATAATTTCATTTTGCAGGTCTCGCCCCACGTCCACGAAGTAATCGCTGTAACCGGCAACCCTTACGATCAGGTCACGGTGACGCTCGGGATTCTGCTGGGCTTTCCTTAGCATTTCGGCGTCAATGACATTGAATTGGACATGATGGCCGTCGAGCCTGAAGTAGGACCTGATCAGGTGAAGCAGCTTATCGATGCCTTCGCCGGCGAGCACCTGCGGACTGAATTTCATATTCAACAAAGTTCCGCCGGTGCGTGCGTGATCGATTCTGGCCGCCGACTTGAAAACAGCGGTCGGCCCCTTCGTATCGGCGCCCTGGGTCGGTGAAATGCCTTCGGAGACTGGCTCGCCGGCTTTTCTGCCGTTCGGAAGGGCGCCAATAACAGAGCCAAAATAAATATGTACCGTTGTGGGCAGAAGATTCACACGATACTTGCCGCCCTTGGTATTTGGGCGACCGTTAAGCAGATCGTAGTAAACGTTAAATACTTCTTCGGCGATGCCGTCCGCGTAATCATCGTCGTTACCGTATTTTGGTGTATTGTAGAGCAATTTCTGCTGCAGGTGTTCATATCCCTCAAAATCAGCCTGCATCGCTTTTAGTAATTCGTCCATCGAGATGTTCTGCTCATTGAAAACATGATATTTTACCGCCGCCAGCGAATCGGTTAACGTGCCAATACCAACTCCCTGGATATAGGTCGGATTATACCTCGCGCCGCCGTTGTGGTAATCGAGCCCGCGGGCGATGCAATCATCCATCACAACCGACATGAAGGGGGCGGGCATGTAATTGGCATAGAGCCTTTCGATGATATTGTTGCCCTTGATTTTCAGGTCGATAAAATACTTTAGCTGCTGCCTGTACGCATCCATGAGCTGCCGATAAGAAGCGAACGTGCGGGCGTCACCGGTTCGAGGCCCCACCTGCTCGCCCGAATTCGGATCAACACCGTCGTTGCAGGCAAGTTCGAAAATTTTGGGCCAGTTAATGTAGCCGGTCAGGGTGCAGCTTTCCTTGCCGAACGAGCTGATCGTCACACAGCCGCTGGGACCGCCGGTACGGGCATCCGTTATGTTCTTGCCGTCCTGGAGCATTTCCTTAATGATGACATCGGTGTTGAAGACGGAAGGCTGCCCGAATCCGGTACGAATTACTTCGCAGGCGCGCTTCAGGAACCGGTCGGGATTCCTCATGCTGACTTGAATGCAGGAGCTCGGCTGGATCAAGCGCATCTCTTCGACCACGTCCAGCATCATATATGAAATATCGTTGACCGCGTCGCTGCCATCGGCCGGTGTTACCCCGCCAATGTTAATCAATGCAAAGTCGGTGTAAGTTCCACTTTGTTCCTCGGTAACTCCAACTTTCGGCGGAGCGGGCTGGTTATTGAACTTTATCCAGAAACATTGCAGCAGCTCTATAGCTTGTTCATCTGTTAAATTTCCTTCCTGCCGGCCTTTTTCGTAAAACGGCAGCAGATGCTGATCGAGCCGGCCCGGATTGAATGAGTCCCATGTATTCAGTTCCGTAATCACGGACAAATGTACGAACCAGTACGACTGCAATGCCTCCCGGAAATTCCGCGGTGCATTAGCCGGCACATGCGAACAGACCTCGGCGATCCGTTCCAATTCACCGCGGCGAACAGGATCGGTTTGTTGCTGTGCAAGCTGTATCGCCTTTTCGGCGTGCCTTTGAGCAAAAATAATAACCGCGTCGGCGCAGATATCCATGGCCTGATATTCCTGATCTTTTTCATAGGCGCGCGGATCGGTGAAATAGTCGAGTTTTTTTCGGTTTTCCGCAATTTCCTGCTTAAAGTCCAGCATACCTTTGCGATAAATCTTGTCGTCAAGAATGGCGTGGCCGGGGGCACGCTGCTCCATAAACTCGGTGAATACTCCGGCATTAAAAGCCTGGTGCCACTTTTCTTCCATTGAGGCGAAGAGTTTTTCCCGCATGGTTTTACCTGTCCAGAAGGGAATGATTCGCTCGCTGTAGATTTTTCTAACCTCTTCCGAGACTATAAAAGGAGTTCTTTCCCGGCTGTTGAGAATGTGCAGGTCTTCCATAGAATGACAGCATAGCTCGGGGTAAGTCGGCGTTGCTTTCGGCGCCGGACCGCGCTCGCCGACAACCAATTCGCCATCGTTGATACATATTGTTTTGTTCTCCATTAGGTGCCTAAACGACAGGGCACGGCAGACTGCAACAGATTCTCGCTGGGGAATATCACTCTCGTAGAAATCGGTCAGCAGCTCCGCCCGTTCGGTGGAGATATAAGGCATGGTTTCAACACTTTGTTTTTTTAGTTTTGCTATTCTTTCATTCATATTACTAACCACCAATGTTAACTTCGAATACGTATTTGCTCAGATTCTGTGCTATCGAACTCATTTGCTCCTCATCGGGAGTCTCAATCCGCATGGATTTAATCTCGTCCATGAATCGAGCCGATTTTTCCGCTCCTCCACGGTTAAAGGGCAGAATGTCTATTCTGCCGACTCCCTGCAGCGACGCCGCAAATTTACCGGTCGCTTCGATATTCGCCGGGTCGTCATTGAAGCCGGGAATGATCGGTATCCTGATTACGATTTTATTATCCGCCTGCGAGATTCGCCTGATATTTTCCAGAATCAAATTATTTCCTACGCCGGTAAAACGCTCGTGCATTTCATTGTTTATATGTTTGAGGTCGCAAAGAAACAGATCGGCCCTTTCGGCAACCGATTCGGCAATCTCCGGCTCCGCGTAACAACTCGTATCCACCGCCGTATGTATATTCAGCGCCCGGCATTGATTCAGCAGAGCCAGGAGAAAGTCCGGTTGCATCAGTGGTTCGCCACCGGAGAACGTGACACCGCCGCCGGACTGGTCGTAGAATATGACATCTCGTCCAACTTCGGCCATGACCTCGTTAACGGCCATCTCCCGCCCAATGATCTGCCTGGCACCTGCCAAACAAACATCCACACATCGGCCGCATAGTACACATTTCTCCACGTCTGTTACAGGACGGTTTTCAACAAGCGAAACAGCCTCATGTGGACACGCCTCTACGCATTGACCGCATCCGAGACATCGGCCCTCGCGAAGTCCGATCTCGATATGGGCCTTCCAGCTTTCCGGATTATGACACCACAGGCACTGTAGCGGACAGCCTTTGAAAAACACCGTTGTACGAATTCCTGGGCCGTCATGTATGGCGTACTTCTTGATATCGAATACAAGTCCCTTTGTCTCTAATTCCGATTGCGTGCTTTGGTGCATATTAAAAGTAAGTAGGGTGCGAAATTTCGCACCATTTAATTATATCGATAATAAATTGGTGCGATACATCGCACCCTACCATCAGGATACCAAATCCTGCCGTAAAAAGCAATTACCTTGATTGCTGTTTGGCAAATCCCCGGTTGATTGAAGGAGATGGCGGCAATCGACATAGGTATGCCCTCACGGGCTTTCCCTGTCACACCACCGGGCATACG
>CBDVBU010000326.1:0-4640 GCA_965372295.1 uncultured Phycisphaerae bacterium | reverse complement strand
CGGGTTATACATGATCTCCGTTATGCGTAGATTTTCTGCGACAGGCCCGACTGCAAAGACCGCTTCGCTTAATGCGCTCCAGGTATCACCGTCTAAGACCCGAGCCTTAACATGGATGCTGTGAGGCAAAGTAATCGGCTCAGAATATTTAGTCACACCCGGCAATGAATTGCTGTCAGAATCATCCCGGCCTGCGATAAGCTCGGCGGAGATAAGAAAGTCGGAGTCTGCAGCGGAGATATTCAAACCGTGGATGGCTAACAAATTCCTACCCTGCCGGAGCCTGCTGAGTAAAGTGGAAATATCGATACTCTCAAACTGAACGGCTTCAGGGTCGGCATGGCCGGCGTTTGCGTTGGAGTTCCATGTGAGTATACGGCCAATATTGCGTCTGGCCACCTCAGTGCCGTTGAGATAGGCGGCAAAGCCGTCGTCATACCGAATGTTCAACATCATGGAATCCAAATCCCCAACCTCGCCACCAAATGTAAACGGGATGCGGATGTAACAGGTCGCGTTCCTGGAGTACATGCGTTCTTCGAGGTTGAGACTAATAAGAGATTCGTAGCCTGTGGCCATCTCGTAGCCAACGCCGCCCGGGATTCCAGTGGAGTATAGCCAGGCCGAGTCATCGAAAGCCGTGCTGCTATTCCAGTCTGTGCTGACCGGACGAACCGGAATAAGCACTCGTTTTGGGGTGTTTTCAGAAACCAGAATCGTACCTGCATTACCGCTTGGTTGTGGAGCATCCGGGCGAATCGGGTCTGAGCCATCAAGCGTGAAGTGTATCGCATGAAATCTGCCGTGATCTGTCATGGTTAGAAAATCACCCGGCGACAAGTAGCCTCCGTGACAATCAAGGCCGTTCACGCTGAACTTTGGGCCGGTTAATGTGAACATCCTTTCCCGTTCACAGGCCGCCAGAAAAATCCCAAGGCGATTAGGGACCCATGTATTTAAAACGTACATGTCCATGCTGGGAATAACACCGCTCATTTCATCACGTAGCTCGATGAAACGGGTTGTAATATTGGTTTGGGTCAGGGCGCCGTTATTGAAGAAGTGTTTGTATAAACGGTCCCCAAAGACCTGCCTAAAAGTACTGTTTACCTTGAGCGCCCGGTACAAGTAACCATTAGCGTTATTTTGACTGTTGAGCCTGTCAAAATAAACAGTGTTTAGTCGATTCGAGAACATCCCTCCTTCGGCATCCCAGATGAAAAATCTCCACTTTCCTTCTTCCGAGCGTTCACTCGCCGCGGCCCAGTTATTTTGCGGCCAGTCCCAATTACCACTCCAAAGCTGTAGAATGAGATAGTCGACGAATGCCGGAATATCGAGGTGTTTGCCCATTTCCTCATAATGAGCATCGTCGGACAGATTATTGCCGCGAGCATAATTAATCATATTGTTCCAGGACACCGTATTGCCGTCACGGATCCCGTTCATAGTCATTACGTCCCAATCCTTGTTGCTCTCGTACCATTCCTGACAGAATGCATCTTTAATATGTTCGCAGGGATTGAAGTAGCCTTTGTATTTGCCATTAATGAAGAGGTTGGCCATAGTTCCGCCGCTGGCGACATTACCCATATCTTTATGGAGTCGCCTAAGCAATTCGTCCTTGATGAAGGGATTTACTCTATCGTTATGGCCTCCACGAAGAACTATGCTTTTGAAACTTTCAACCTCAAAAGGAAATAGTGGATATTCAAGCCTGCTCCGACCATATCTGTCACGGAAGTAAAGCCTAAAAGCAAATTTTGAGCTACCGGTCCAATAACCATCACTTCGGCGATACCGGGGACGCATATAGTTGCTTCCGTGAACCCTGATTCCACAATCAACCTGAAAGTCTGAATTGTCCTCGGACATGATCCACTCGAACGATACGGGACGTTCGTATGCCATTCCTCGATGCATCGGATTGTTGTGACTGTCCGGACCATCAGAAACCCACGTCCCGTCACCACCATAGTAACCTCCCACAATAGCCATTACACCATCCGGCTCGTAAAATGTTTTATTTTCGTCACCAACGAGGGAAATCACCGGCAATGACTTGACATTTTCTCCGGCGTTCATCAGATACGTATTGCTCTTGACGGCTGAATGCTTCCAACCCTGCCTGATTGCTCTGGCCCGCAGGCAGGTATTCCTGCTGATGGAAATAGGACCGGTATAGATTATGCCCTTTGGAAACCGCCCGATAAATTCATACGGCTCGGAGCCATCGAGAGTATAGTAAATGATCGCATCCTTGGTTTCGGTGGCGAGTGTTAAATAAAACGGAGCATCGTAAAAACCACGTTTGTGACTGAACTCCGGGGCTTCGACCTGGCCCAGATATGCACCGTCATTCTCCGCTCCCGGCGTGGGGGTGGCGAAAAAACGTATCTGGCCATTGGTTTCAGTATCTCGTCCGTAGGAAATATCCCTGGTCTGTTCGGGAAAGTTGATGCTGTCGATAAGGGTTACGCCGTCTCTGTCGAACAGGCCGATCTCCTCACCACCGGCATTGAGTTTGAAATTCGCGTGCAGGCCATAATCAGTGCCGTCCTCATCGGCCCATATCAACAGATAGCCGCCTGCGCCGATAGTGGTCGAGGCCGGATTATTGCCGGGAATCCGCCACTTCGTGGAAACAGACAGATTATCCGTTAGAAACATTCCCCCTATATCAACCGGATCGATGCCGGAGTTGTATATTTCAATCCAGTCATCGTAGTGTCCCTGCGGGTCGTGGATCGTATTGTCGTTGGATGCCATGAACTCATTAATGACCAACGGAATACCCACTTTATGCCAATCCCTGAGCAAAAGTGCAAGATCTGACATGTTAACGCCATCGGCGCCATCCAGGTCGGCATAGCTCGTTTCAGCACCGCTTCCCGAAGGTTCCAGCCATTGCCCGGAAAAGATCTGTACATCCAGGAAATCAACCCGGCAGTCGCCGTTGAGGTCGCCGGCAGGACAGCCAGCATGCACAGAACCGACCAGGGATATGCTTAATACATGGGTGAGCAACAACAATCTAATATATCCGGGCACCTTCTAATCCCTTCCTCACTAATGGCTTGGGCCATTAATTGCATTTTCACCTCTGCCGCCTGGGGACTTCAGAAAGATGAAATCACAGATGTCAGTTAGTTAAATCAGTCTGGTAGATTTCACTTATTATAACATATTCGGAGCAGTTGAGACAAGGACTTTCGTGGAGTTATCCGAACGACTTGCGTATTCTGCCGGAACAGGCTTAGTACTCTGTCAAATTTGATTTGATAGCTTGGAAGGGTATTAGTGCGAGATAGCATACATAATAATATTAATCCCCATTTGAATGGCTTTTTCATAACTCTGTTTGCCGAATTCAAAACCGTGACTATCACACCAGCCACAGTGAATATCTGTGGAGCTTAGAAAAACCGCAAGGCGCTCGCCGATAAATATCCCCCTGGCGCCATGATTCTGGCCGTGCATATACGGCAAACCCTTCTGTCTTGGCTGTCTCATGCCCGGCAGAAAAATGCGATTCTGACGCTCCATATACGGCAGGCCTTTATCGCCAAGGTCGTAAACATTGTGAAATACCTCGTGCTGTAATGGTATTCGCTGTACGGCTCTGTTTCCAAAAACCTGTTCCAGCAACTCATAAGAGCTTTTGTAGAAAAAATCTCCGCCCGAACCAACAACACAGTCATCCATTAGCAGGAATCCGCCACGTCTAATATATTCTCTAAGGTTGGCTTTCTGTCTGTCATCAAACTTGTAATGATTTTCTCCCGTCATAAAAAGAAATGGATACTTCTTTAGTTTTTCCATTTGATCGAATGTGACCACAGCGTTTAACTGGCCTTCCATAGCCCATTGCGGCTGCCAGTCATACGCTCTTGTGATTGGCTTGACTCTGCAGCGGATTACGGATATTAGCTCCCTCAATAAGTTTGCATCCCCACCCGGCCGAACATTCCACCGGTCGACCTCTTTTGATTCATGGGCAAATTTGACTCTCGGCATCAGGAAGTCATATTTGTCCAGGTCGTCCGGTCCTTCTTCGGAAGTCGCTCCTTCGGCAATTTTGTGAAGGCCGACCGCCGCAAAGGCGGTGCTGAGAGCTGTCCCGCCCGCAATTCTAAGAAATTGTCTTCGATTCATTTGTTCTTGTTCCTGCTTCATAACCGAACCGCTTTTTCTTATTCGACTGAGAGAAAAAATCTCGATGCGGCCAAGCCGTCCTTTTTGTTCTGCTTATATCTCCAGGGCTGCCGGCTCGGAATACCGTCCGAGTTATCTTCCAACACCGGCGTCTCTGTGGTCAGCAGGGATTGAAGGCGGTAGAAATCATCCACGCTTCTGGAGGCGGATGTAAACGCTTCCAACAGCGAAATCCTGCCGTCTTCATCGACATCACTGCCTTCGTCAACTAATGCCGGAACAAAATATTCACTGAATTGTGTGCTGTAATGCTGGTCAGCGGTACAGGCGCCGATGATAATTCGATCCTGCCCTGTAACGGCCTTCACGGCTAAACCTGCACCCGGACAATCCAGCACAATTAACATCGAAGAGGCCTTAATTCCATTTATCCACTCGGCCAATTGCTTATGGGTGATATCGGGACCGGGCAGATTCAAGCGCAG
>CBDVBU010000325.1:0-4650 GCA_965372295.1 uncultured Phycisphaerae bacterium | reverse complement strand
CTGAGCAAGGTCGAATGGATCGTAAATAGTCAAATCTTTGTTAAAACTTCGTGCTCCTTCGTATCCTCGTAGTAAAAGAACTTGTTTTTTAGCCTCGGAAATAAGCCTTTTCGTAGCGAAATATGAGAAAATTTCACTTTTTGCTCTTTTTTTGATCAATTTGAGAGTTTGTTATCAACATTTAGCCCGTGAGATACGCTCCTGATAGTAGAAATGGCTTGAATTATCTCATGGGCTGAACCCCGTGAGATACGCTGTAATAAATAGAAAGGCCGGATAGACCCTGAAAATACGGAATTCGGGATTTTTGATTGAAAATCCTGACGGAGCAATGTAGATTTGTGATCGGTAAGCGATGAAGTGGAACATCTTGGATCTGTGGTCGTTAGTAATGGCTTTGATAGAATACGGCGGCTGTACTCAATTATTGGTAAATTTGGGGCGCATATATTGGTTGGAAATAAGTATGGTGTCCCGGAATTATATTGGTTGGAAATAAGTATGGTGTCCCCGGAATTACCGGAATTGACACGGAGAAGGTGTCTTTGTATTTCAAGAAGCTGGGCCAAGGGGACCTGGTGTGGGACGGAGTTTTAATTTTGTGCCGAGGGGCGGAGATAATCTCGAGGACAGAAGAAAATGAACAGACAATGGTATGTACGGTGGACAAATATACAAGGAAGTACAAGCTGCCGAAGATACTATTGCTGCCTTATCACTTTATTGTGTCCACCGTTGAGAAGACAAGATACAGAGTGGAGATTATTCGGATAACACCCGAAGCAGTAGAAATCCGTTACAAGAAACTAACGTGATGCAAGGAAGCTGGGCCTTGCTGTATAGTCACGAAAAATGTTAAGAAGCGTCGGGCACCACTTCGAAAGCTTGTACACCACAAGAATAGGTTGACTTACGCGGACAAAACGATTACTATATCGCCTGTTCAGCGTTGCTGGTTTAGCTTTGATGTTCTGGCTGATCTGCAAGGTATGCTGGCTCTGACGTTTTGCTCGTAAGTGCAATTTCTCCTAATAGTGATGGAAAACAGGCTTGCATGAGAAAAAGCGGCTTCTACCTAACTTGTTTCTGCGTGCTTAGCTGTTTCGGCTGTGGGCATTATGATGCTGGCCCGTCTGCGCCTTCTGTTACCCTTTTGCGAGCGCCCGTTAAGCTAAGAATCGATTTCACTTCATCAGGTTTACCCTTGGTCCAGGCTCGCGTGAACGGCTGTGGGCCGTATTCTTGTGTCCTCGATACTGGTACGAGCTGTCTGGTATTGGCGCGAAAGGTCCTTCGAGAGGTCAACCCCCGAGTTAAGGGTACAACAGTCATAATGAGTACACCAGCAGGTCCTAAAAGACTCGGATCTATGTATCATGTGGACACCGTCAAACTCGGGGAGGCTGAGTTTCACGGGCTGGAAGCTTGTTCGGCAGACCTATCGAATCTGCGGTCTGCGACAGAGCCCGAAATTGATGCTGTGCTTGGCTTAAGAGTGTTTGCGCATTGTCAACTCACTATCGACTATGCCGCTGGTGAGGTTCTTCTTGAGCGAGCCAAAACAACGAGGTTGGAAGATGACCGCGAGAGCAAGTTCATACTGCCGCTCAAGCTCTCAGGGCTACGCACTGTGTATGTCCCACTGACCATCGATGGGACCACAGCGTGGGCTATGATCGACTCCGGTTATAGTGCAGGTTTTACCTTTCCAGATTCTATGGCGCAAGAGCTAGATTTTGTGGATAGGCCGGTGCGGCTGCCAAGTTCCACAGCTACATTTCACGGTTCCGTTGCCAACTATGCGGCCAGGTTGAAAGGTTCAGTACTCCTCGGCAGGAACAAGTTCGTAAATCCTATTATTCGAATTCAAGGTAACAAACCTCTGATAGGTAGTGGCGTTTTGAAGCATTTTGTTGTTACCATTAACCAGCGAAAGAAAGTTGCCTTTTTTGCCCGTCGTAAGCATGGTCCTATCGGACCTCCACCGTCTATTCGACACCACGGGTTCTACTTCCGGCCACAGCAGAACTGTTGGCTTGTCAAAAGTGCCATTGCCGGCACTACTTTGGATAAACTAGGCTTGCGAGTGGACGACCAAGTGACTGCTGTAAACGTTAGAGCCACGTCGGAATTATCTAAACAGGACCTGCAAGGCCTTGTTGACACAAACGATAGGCTCGTTCTACGCATCATTCGCGATGGTCAAGAGTTAACAATTGAGGTTCCCGTAACAATCCTCATTCCTTAGAGAGTGTATGAAAAGTCCAATCATCCAGGTTTTAGCCTAAGAAGCATAAGGTTAATCATCGCGAGCCCAATCATGACTTTTCTGCCGGCTTAACGGAGGCTTACCCGCAGTCCGGGCGTGGCCGGTTAGAAAACAGGGAAACAAGGCCCTCACGGCTCGGCTGTCTTCGACCCTGAGGTTCAGGCCCGGGGGAGCACGCCGAAGTCCGGCGCCGCATCCTGTCCCGATAGATCGGGATCAATCCCCGGATCACCCTCCTCACCATCGACCTGAATTTCGTTTTTGCGAATTTTTTCCGGCAAATCATAAAAAAACTGAAAAAAAGCATCCACAAATGCCGCCTCAGATTCGCTATATAAGTAGATGGAAGATGTTTTCTGTCTAAATGGGACGTGTACAGATTATGTATGGCAATTGTGAGCTTAGCCAATGGCAGACGAAGCAAAACCCAGGACTCCGAACGCAAAGCGGCTAACGAGCGCAGATATTGAAGTTTCCCGGGTTACGGCACCGCTGGACCCAGAAGCAGCGTGGGAGGTCGAATCCCTGCTCTTGAAGATATTTGAATACGGCGACTACAGCTTCCGTTCGGTGTTATTGGGTGAGTATTCCCGGACGCTGAATTGCACGTTTTTCCTGGCGAAGCACAAGGGCAGTATCGTGGGTGCAGCAGGCTGTTTGTACGCTCGTAAGAATCCCGCCATTGCCATTATCGGTCCGGTTGGCGTTGCTGCGGAGTTCCGCCTGAACGGCATTGGCACGAAACTTGTGACGTCGGCAATAGAGCACCTGAGACGCCGGAGTTGTATAGCGGTCTATCTTGGTGTTTCGGCCGGGACGTCAGCTTCAAGCTTGTATACGGCGCTTGGCTTTGAGAAGTATAGGGTCAAATCTGGGGACACCTTACTTATTCCTCCTTCTCATTGAGGTCCTTTCTGGAAAAAATAGGGACAGTGGAGCAGCCGACAAGGCCGCCATCCGGCGGGTGAGAGTCCCGCCGTGCCAATAGCCCGATTCAGGCACGTAGCGATATCACAGCCACTTCTGTTACAATCCCGGCCGAAGGGCCTATCATTGAAATCGACCAACTCTCTTTGAAATAATTAGGGACGTGCCTTGAACATTAGTGTTGGCTATTTCGACGTATTCGATTCTATGGGCTGTTGTGCAGGCTTTATCTCGGTTGTGCGGACAAAAGCAGAAAAAACAAATTTCGCTTGACAAAATAGCGGCAGTTAACTATTTAAGCTGTTTTTAGTGTGGTTTTAAGAGATATATCTATCGACATTTAGTTGCGTCTTAAGTGGATATATGACGTTTGTATTGGAGTAGTTAAGAATGTTACCAGTAAAGAAGACCAGTAAAAGCAGAACCCGGACTCGCCGGAGTCATCATAGCCTGAGGGCTGTGAACTATACGGTCTGTAAAAAGTGCGATCAGGCCAAGCTGCCTCACGCGGCATGCGATAATTGCGGTTACGTCAATCCGAAAATCACGTTGAAACTCGGCAAGGAGTCTAAGTAAGGGTGGCTCAAGGATGCGAATAGCGATCGATGCAATGGGAGGCGACGATGCACCCGGTGAGATTATCGCCGGTGTGCTCGAGTCGATTGAACTTCTTGCAGAGGACGATGAGTTGATTCTTGTCGGCCCCGAGGATGAAATAGAGGCACGATTACCATCTAAGTCATCCCGAAGGGGTATGATTAGTATCGTGCACGCTCCTGACATTATCGCCATGGACGATGTGCCGATAGAGAGTCTTCGCAGGAAACCCAAGAGTTCAATCGCAATAATTGCCAAATTAGCTAAAAGAGGTCAGACCGATGCAGTCATTTCGGCAGGCAATACGGGGGCCTGTGTTGCGGCATTCCAGATGAGGATGAGGAACCTGCCGGGTGTGAATCGCCCCGGGATAGCCGTAGTAATTCCAACTCCTGAGGGACCGGTAACAATATGTGACGTGGGTGCGAATATTGCCTGCAAACCGATACATTTGTATCAATACGGAGTTATGGCGAGCGTATATTCAAAACATTTGCTTGGAATTGATAATCCAAGAGTTGGGTTGATGAGTATCGGCTCCGAAGATGCAAAAGGTAACGAGGTCGTTAAGAAAACACGTGAGTTAATGAAATCCGATTCGAATATGAACTTTGTCGGCAATATTGAGGGACGAGATATTTTCAAGGGCGCCTATGAGATTATCATCGCTGAGGGTTTCGTCGGCAACGTGATTCTAAAGTTAGCCGAAGGTCTTGTTGACGGTTTGTTTAAGGCGATTAAGCACGAGTTGATGGAAGAGAAAATTCGGCTTGCCATGAAATTCAAGCCGGTAATGGAAAGAATTTACAAGAAATATGACTATAATGAGTATGGTGGCGCGCTGTTGCTGGGCGTTA
>CBDVBU010000324.1:0-4672 GCA_965372295.1 uncultured Phycisphaerae bacterium | reverse complement strand
CGTATGCCCGGTGGTGTGACAGGGAAAGCCCGTGAGGGCATACCTATGTCGATTGTGCGTTTCTTTTTGTTCCTGGCCGCCGTTACTTCGGGGACATTTGTCCGGGGCAGCCATTTTGTGAGCTGCTTTTTGACCTCGGCGTATTTCGGATCGCCGGCGAGATTGTTCCATTCCAGGGCATCTTTGTCGTGGTCGTAAAGCTCTTCCGTGCCGTCGCTGTAACGGATATATCGATAGCGTTCGCCTCGCAGCGAATGGTTGTTCCGGCCGTGTGTCGTCAGGGCCGGACGCTCCCATTCGGCCTCGGGATTCTTCAATAAAGGCACAAGGCTTTTACCTTGAATTTCATCCTTCTCAGACAGATTGCAAAGCTCGATAAGCGTCGGGTAAATATCCAGCATCGTGACCGGCCGGGAGCAGCGCCGGCTTGGCTTGGTTACGCCGGGTACATATCGAAGTATTTTCTCGGTACATACCAGGGCAAGTGCGGCCGGTAAAAGCCGCAGCCGATAAAGAACGGCCTATTGTGTTTTTTCTGCAGTTCCTTTATCGCCCATGCGGCCACCTGCCTGTCACCCATCTTTTCGTCCGGCACATCAACCGGACCCCAGTCGAAATGAGAGGTCTTTGGGATGCCGTTGACCGGCCTTTTCGGCGGCATTGGGTCGTCCGGCTTGTTCTTCTGCTGTGAGGGGAAATAGCTCTGCCACGAGGGCGGATCGGGGAAGGCGCCGTGGTAAATCTTGCCGCCCCCGACGGCGCTGTAGCCGTGGGCCATAAAATGCTGCGGGATAGTGACAGCGTTTTTCAGCATGGGCGACTTGCGCCAGGGATTGGGATTCTTATATATGCCGGAAGTCGAGGGCAGAATGCCCGTCATCAGACTGGCCCGAGATGGATTGCAGGCCGGCGCCGAGCAGTGGGCGTTGGTAAAAAGCACTCCCCGGCTTGCAAGGCGGTCGAGGTTCGGCGTCTTGACGTCCGGATGCCCGCCCAGGCAGCCGATCCAGTCGTTCAAATCGTCAATCGCCATAAAGAGCACGTTTGGCTTGTTTCGTGCCGAGCCGGCTGAAAACGCCATACGTGTCGCGGGCATCTTGCCCGCGATTCGAGGGCGGGACGCCCTCGACACAAACGCCGCCGCACCGGCTGCGGTAAGTTTCAGAAAGTCACGTCGATTCATCCGTCTTGTCCCCTTCAATTCATGGTCGTTTCCTGCAGACCCTTCGACTCCGCTCAGGGTGAAGCGGTGCGCTCTTCATGCCGAGCGGAGACGAGGCATCCGGAGCTCAATTCGTGGAAAGCCTGCATAAAAGTCTAAGAAGTGCCGAAGGGCCTGTCAAGTCCCGGAGGCGGGAGATTTGTCTTGAGACATTTTCTTGAGCTGTTCTTCGATGTTGGCCAACCGGGCGCAAATCTGCAGCATGGTCAACGTCTTCGACTTGGCGTATACCAGGTACGTAAGGAGAATAGAGATTATTATCATTACTATCGTTGTCATATCTGAGTAACGAATGAGCGAAAATTCGTTTCTGGTAAGAACGCCCTCGATGCTGTGCTTCAAGACGTAGATCTTCACATTATGCATACCCACGGCATATAAAAATGTCATCAGCCAGCTTATTGCTGCAATCCACTTCAGCCGTCTGAGTCGAGCCTTATGATTCTCGATGATTTTCCGTGCCGAAATCGCGCTTACATCCGTCGTTTTGACAGAATAGCCATCCATTTGTTTGAGAAGCTCTTCTTTTATATCTTTTGCTTTTTGCATTTTTATTTCTCCAATTCTTTTTTGAGTGCAATTTTTGCGTAATAAAGTCGTGATCGAACAGTGCCCAGTTTGCAATTCAGCACTTGTGAAATCTGCTGATACGACATTTGCTCCAGGAACCGCAGCATCAGGACCTCCCGATATTCGGGCGGCAATTCTTTCAGACATCTGTGAACTTTTGCCGCATCTTCGGGCGAGAAAACTTCATCGTCGGCGTTATCTTCAACCGCGATGTTTTCATCCAGTACCGATACGTTCCTTTTTTTCCTGAACTGCTGATAAACCTTATTGCGCGCTATACGGTACAACCATGCCGGAAAAGAGTCGATTTCCCTGAGGCCGTGTATTCGCCTGATAACTGTCAGCCAGGTGTCCTGAAAAATATCTTCCGTCAGTTCGCTGTTGTCCAATAAACGGTTTATGAAATAACGCAGAGATCTCTCATAGCGCTCGATAAGTTCCGTAAAAGCATCCTTATCGCCAATTTGACAGCGAAGCAGCAATACCTGTTCTATTAATTTGGCAGCCTTGTTCATGCGCTATTCTCGACCTATACAGATGCGCAGTAAGTTGATAAGTTCAAGAAATTACTGATTTTCCCGTTTTTTTCCGAGAAAGTCAAACCTATGCGAACGGTACTAAACGCCGCCCATCGAGCGCCCTAACAACAAAAGGCTTGCTAAAAGAAGGGATAGCCGTTACTTTATTGGCAGTGTTTTGTGGCTTAAAATGTAATATGAACTTTGATTACAGGAATTTCGTGATGGGTGTAACTGTGAAAAATCCGGGTTTGTCGGAGATTGATGAGCGTTGTATAGAAACGATTCGTTTTTTATCCATGGAAGCCGTGCAGAAGGCCAATTCGGGCCACCCGGGGATGCCGATGGGAATGGCGTCGGCGGCGTACGTGCTCTGGACCAAATATATCAGGCACAATCCGTCTAATCCGAGATGGCACAACCGGGACCGCTTCGTTCTCTCGGCGGGGCACGGCAGCGCACTTTTGTATTCAATGCTGCATCTGACCGGTTACGGCATAACTCTTGACGACCTGAAAAATTTCCGTCAGTGGGGCAGCAAGACGCCGGGGCACCCGGAATACGAGCCGGATCGCG
This sequence comes from uncultured Phycisphaerae bacterium, assembly GCA_965372295.1. GTDB lineage: Bacteria > Planctomycetota > Phycisphaerae > Sedimentisphaerales > Anaerobacaceae > JAFGPJ01. The sequence goes on along the minus strand of CBDVBU010000324.1, from coordinate 1,786 downwards.
GCATCGAAGTGACTACCGGGCCTTTGGGCCAGGGGATTTCCAACGCCGTCGGGATGGCGATAGCGCAGAAATATCTGGCCAGCCATTTCAATCGGGATGGTTTTCCCATCATCGACTACAATATCTACGTCATCGCCAGCGACGGCGACTTGCAGGAAGGCATCGCCTCGGAGGCCGGCTCTCTTGCCGGACACCTTGGTCTGGATAACCTGATCGTAGTTTATGACGATAATAACATCAGTATCGACGGCAGCACGGACCTGTCATTCACCGAAGATAGGGCAAAACGTTTCGAAGCCTACGGCTGGAACGTCCGGGAGGTTAAAGGTGACGGCAACGATATGGCCGCTTTCGAGAAAGCCCTGGAAAATGCGAAGGCGGAAAAACATCGGCCGACGATAATAAAATTCCGTTCACATATCGCATTCGGCAGTCCCAACATGCAGGATACTGCCGGGGCGCACGGCTCGCCTTTGGGCGACGATGAAATCAGGCTGATTAAGGAAAATTTCGGCTGGGACCCGGAAAAGAGCTTCCATGTCCCTGACGAAGTGAAGACGCATATACAGAAGGTTCAGGTCGAGGGCAAAAAAGTACAAGCAGCGTGGGACAAACTGTTTGCCGACTACGCTAAGAAATATCCGGAGCTTGCGGCGCAGTTCGAGGATGCCGCAGCGAGCAGGCTTTCCGTAGACCTCGATGAGATTCTGCCGGCGTTTGAACCGGGCAGCTCTGTTGCGACGCGCAAGGCGTCCGGCAAAGTCCTGGCCGAATTGATGCCGAAGATGCCGCTGATTTTGGGCGGCTCGGCGGACTTGACGCCCTCGAACAATACGCGGTGGCCCGATGCGAAGGATTTCCAGAAGAATGCGCGTGACGGCAGATACCTTCGCTACGGGATTCGTGAGCACGCGATGGGGGCGATTATGAACGGGATATCCGTCAGCGGCCTGGCCCGCGCGTACGGCGGGACATTCCTGGTCTTCAGCGATTATATGCGAGGCGCAATCCGCGTCGCGGCCCTCTCGAAGTACCCGACCATATTCGTCTTCACGCACGACAGCATCGGCATCGGCGAGGACGGCCCGACCCATCAGCCGGTCGAGCATTTCGCCGCCCTGCGGGCGATTCCGAATCTGATGGTTTTCCGCCCCGCCGACGCGAACGAAACCGCCCAAGCGTGGAAGTACGCGCTGGAGAATCGCGATGGGCCGGTAGCGTTACTCTTAACCCGGCAGGGATTGCCCGTTCTGGACCAGGATAAATACGGTTCTGCGGCAAATGTGAATAAGGGTGCTTATGTGCTTCGTGTCGAGGGCGTCCCGCCCTCGAATCGCGGGCTGGAAGCCCGCGACACAGTGCTGCTGTTGGCAACCGGCTCGGAAGTATCGATTGCATTAGGTGCCGCCGAAGGTCTGACAAAAGAAGGAATTTCCGCTCAGGTGGTCAGTATGCCCTGCTGGGAACTGTTTGAAAAGCAAAGTCAAAAATACAAAGACTCTGTCATCCCGCCCGCCGTCAGGGCTCGGGTCGGAATCGAGGCTGGCGTCGAACAGGGCTGGCACAAATATCTCGGCGACAAAGGCCTCTTCATCGGCGTCTCGACCTTCGGAGCATCCGCGCCGGCGGAAGTCTGCTTCGAGAAGTTTGGCATCACAGCGGAAAACGTGGTCAAGGCAGCGAAAGAATCAATGGCGAAGTCCAATTGATAGCATGTAGAAAATATGGAAAGACCGGCCCTGCGATTGTAAAGATCGTCATAAGCCGATAAAGCTTATATGATCAG
>CBDVBU010000323.1:0-4686 GCA_965372295.1 uncultured Phycisphaerae bacterium | reverse complement strand
TGCGAGGAATGCGGCGATTGTTTCCTTCCGGAGAACTTCGGCCTCTGTACCATCGGCGGCTGTGAAAAGGGAATGGATAATGCCCCCTGCGGCGATGCAACGGTTGATGGCTATTGCGGCAATAACCTTGACCGGCTTTGTATAGGAGAGTTTATTTACGAAGCAGCGGCCGCTGAAAAGGGCGGCGCCGAACGGCTCAGGGCGACGATAAATAAAGCCAGAAATCCCGCCCTGGAACACACATCTTCGATTTTGAATTATCTATTTGCGAAAGACCACACAATGAAAGCACCCGTGATTAACATCGGTGAGTCAATCCATGCTTCCATTCCGAAAACCGGCGCGATCATGCGGCAATTGGCGGAGCTTGGCCCCGATGCGTATACAAAGGCCAGCGGCCCGTTGAATTATATGAAGGCCTTAATCAAATCGCAGGTCGGCGACGGGGCGGATTATATAGCGGTTAATCTCGACGCCTTTGGCGAAGGCAATCCGCAGGTCAGTGTCGAGATGATGACCGAATACGTCAGGCTCGTTCGCAAGTGGAGCCAGGGCGTACCGATTTGTATCGACAGCAGCGATAATGATGTTCTGATTTCCGGCCTGAAACAGTGGTACGAGACCGAACAGCCGGCCAAACAGCCGCTTATCAACTCGGTGAAGGTTTATACGATGGATCAAATCCTGCCGTTAAAGAAGGATTTTGACTTCGCGGTCATTGGCTTGTTAGTCAGTGAGGATGCGCCCACCGGGCCTGGAGGCTCGCACTCGGTCGAGGAGCTCTATTGCCTGGCGAAACAGATTTTTGAAAAGGCCGTCGGCGAATATGGTTTCAAACCCGGCGAGATTTTCTTCGATTCGACCGTGTTTCCGCTGGCGATAGATATGCCGATGGAGCCGAACGTGCCGGGCTATACGTACCGGGCGTTCGAGACGATAAAGAAAATCAAAAGCGATACGAAAATGAAGGGCGTGCATTGTTCGCTTGGCGTAAGCAACAGTGTCCGTGATCTTCCGGGGCGAAGGATCGGTGTTTGCAGGGCCTATCTCGCAAAGGCGATAGAGTACGGCCTGGATGCCGGGATTGTTAATGTTGCGCACCGCTATGGCCGGATCGAGCCGGCACCGGAATTGCTGGAACTGGTTGATGCCTTCGCGAAGATGGACGGCTCGACGGAACGGATGAACAAATCAATGGAGCTGATGGGCAGGTTCTGCCGGGAAAACAGAAAAGGAGCGAAAAAATGAAAAAGGTTCGATTATTAAAAGGTGGCGTTTTTACTATTGCAATTATGCTTTTGTTCGCAGCTCTGACAGGCTGCCAGGTGCAGGAGCAGGAAAAGCTGACAGCGGTTTCGTTCACTGACGTGACTATCGCCGATGATTTCTGGGCGCCGCGGCTGGAAACCAATCGGAAGGTGACTATCGCTTACGATTTCGAAAAATGCGAGCAAACCGGACGAATCGACAACTTTGCGAAAGCGGGCGGCTTGATGGAAGGAGAATTTGAAGGTATCTACTTTAACGATTCCGACCTGTACAAGGTAATGGAAGGCGCCGCTTATTCATTGAAAATCTATCCCGATCCGGAGCTTGAAAAATACGTCGATGGCGTGATTGAGAAAATCGCGGCGGCACAGTGGGAAGACGGCTATCTTTACACCTTTTATTCGCTCCCACAGCGACAGCCGGAAAAACGCTGGACCGATGTTCGCAATAAGCATGAGCTTTACTGTGCGGGCCACTTCTTCGAAGCTGCCGTTGCCTACTACCAGGCTACCGGAAAAAGGGAGATTCTGGATGTGGCAATCAGGCTGGCCGATTATATCGACTCGGTTTTCGGACCCGGCAAAAAACACGATGTCCCCGGACACGAGGAAATCGAGATGGGCCTTGTGAAGCTGTATGGCGTCACCGGCGAGAAACGGTACCTTGCGCTTGCGAAGTTCTTCCTCGATGAACGAGGCCGGGGCCACGGGCGCAAGATATACGGTGAATACTGCCAGGACCACAAGCCGGTGGTCGAGCAGAACGCCGCAGTCGGCCACGCCGTCCGGGCCGTGTATCTGTATTCCGGCATGGCGGATGTTGCCGCACTGACTTCCGACGCCGACTACGTCGAGGCGCTCGGCCGGATATGGCAGGACGTCGTTTCGAAGAAGATGTATATCACCGGCGGTATCGGAGCCCGTGGCGGCGGTGAATCTTTCGGTGAGGACTACGAACTGCCGAACGCGACGGCCTATTGTGAAACTTGTGCCGCCATTGCGAACGCCATGTGGAACCATCGGATGTCTTTGCTGCACGGCGACGCAAAGTACATCGACGTTCTGGAACGGGTGATCTACAACGGGTTTCTCTCCGGCATTTCGCTGAGCGGCAACAAGTTTTTCTACCCAAATCCGCTGGCCAGCGACGGCAAATATCAGCGAAGCCCGTGGTTCGGCTGCGCCTGCTGTCCGACGAACATCGTGCGTTTTATGCCGTCGCTTCCGGGCTATGCCTACGCTCAGCAGGCTGATAATGTGTATGTGAATCTGTTCATCGCCGGCAGCGCTGCGATCAGGATCTGCCAAAATACGGTGGGCCTGCAGCAGCAGACGCGCTATCCCTGGGATGGCGATGTGAGAATTACCGTTGAGCCGGAACATTCGGGACAGTTCACGGTTTGTGTTCGCATACCGGGCTGGGCACAAAACAGCCCCGTGCCGAGCGACTTGTATAGCTATCCGGATAGAAGCCGGGAGGAAGTTTCACTAAAGGTCAATGGCAATCCTATCGCTTTGAATATAGTCAAAGGCTATGCCCGGATCCGCAGGACGTGGGAGAAAGGCGATGTGATCGAATTGAATCTGCCGATGCCGATACGGCGGGTTCAGGCCCATGAGAAGATCAAAGACAACCGCGGGCGAACCGCCGTCGAGCGAGGACCCGTTGTTTATTGCTTCGAAGGAGCGGACAACCCGAAAGGCGTAGCAAATCTTGTTTTACCGATAGATGCGAAATTGCAGAGCGAATATCATGGCGATCTGTTGGGTGGTATTGTGACAATCACCGGCCGCGGACAAATCCGGCAAGATGGCAAAAAAGTCGTAGAGGACATCGACGTGGTTGCTATTCCGTATTATGCATGGGCACACCGAGGCAAAAACGAAATGGCCGTCTGGATACCGAAATCCACTGAAACGGAGAATTGATGAAAATACGGAACATCTTTTTCATCGCCCTGTCGTCGCTCGTCGTTGGTTCCATATCTGCCCCTGCTCAGGTGACAAATGCCAAAGACGAAACTTTTTTGTCACTGTGAACGGCAGCGATTCGTGGTCGGGTCGGTTGTCTGAGCCTAACTCAGGCCGAACTGATGGTCCGTTCGCATCACTTTACGCCGCTTGTAGAACAGCGCGACAGAAAGGCTCCAACCAGTCTCAGAAGGTGTTAGTGCGAGCTGGTCGATATTTCTTTGACGAACCGCTGGTACTGGACGCTGGTGATGCGGGCCTTACAATAGAATCGGCGCCGGGGGCGGATGTTTGTCTCTACGGCGGAAGGAAAGTCACCGGTTGGAAAAAGGACGGCGAAAAGTTCTATTCGGTCGAACTTGACGGCGTCAAAAAGAGAAAATGGGATTTTCGGGCCCTGGTTGTAAACGGGCGCTTCTGCCGGCCTGCCAAATTTTGTTCTTGCCCTTTTAGTCGGTCTTTGCTTAAAATACGGACCGGTTTGTTGATTCGGAGATGACTAATAAAAAGGGAGTTGGGCTATGGCAAAAGCTAACAAGCGTTCGAACAGTTTCGGTGTCGAGCCGATTGAACAGCATTACGGTGCCGATAGAGGCGAGAATGCTCGAGCGAGCTGGGTGACCGGGGAAATCGACAAAAAAGAGCGCAGGTGGGCGATGTTCTGTCATTTGGCGGGGCTCGCCGGGCTCTCGCCCATCCTACCGGCCATCGGCAGTGCGGTGGCGCCTTTGGTTATATGGCAGTTGAAGGCGGATGAATTTCCATTTGTTGCCGAGCAGGGAAGGCGGGCTGTGAACTTCCAGCTTTCCATGCTCCTTTATGCCGCGATAGGCATCATCATATGCTTCGTCAGTTTAATCGGAGTATTTTTGATACCGGTCGTTTTCTGTGTTTTTGGCCTTATCGATCTGATCTTTGTGCTGATTGCCGCGGTCAGGGCCAACAGGGGGCAGCACTATCGCTATCCGTTTACTATCCGTTTTTTCAAATAAGCACCTGGAGGAAAAATCTTTAGCTCGACATGAAATTTGTAATCAAACTATTGATTAGTGTATGCATAATCAGCATCTGTGCGGCGGTCGCTCGCAAGGTGCCGACCTTAGCAGGACTTATTGCCGTGATGCCGTTGACAGGGTTGATCGTGCTTGTCTGGCTGTACCTCGACAATCCCGGCAACTTTGCCCTGATGACCGATTACACCAAGGGTGCGTTGTGGGGAATCGTACCGAGCATTATGTTCTTCCTCGTGGCCTTCGTATGTTTCCAGAAGCACCTGCCTTTGTGGATCGTGCTTTGTGCAAGCTTTGCCGTCTGGCTCGTCGGGGCATTCTTTCATCAATGGCTGCTCAGGTAGGGTGGGCCTTGGCCCACCGAACCGCTCATGGTGGGGCAGAGCCCCACCCTGATATGGAACGACCTTTGTCAACTGTGATTTTTCTATTTTTGT
>CBDVBU010000322.1:0-4705 GCA_965372295.1 uncultured Phycisphaerae bacterium | reverse complement strand
GAGATTGCGTCTGTCGGTAAGACCGAAGATGCCTGCGCCGCCGAAGGACTTGATGTTTCCGTTGGAAGGTCTTTCTTCAAAGCCAACGGACGAAGCACGGCACATAACGAAACCGTCGGCGAGATAAGGGTCGTTAGAGACAACTCTACTAATAAAATCGTCGGAGTTGCAATGGTCGGCGCCATAGTTACTGAGCTGATAGGCGCGGCCAGAGCACTCATCGGCAGCACGGAAAAGATTACCGAGATAAGCTTCCCTCACCCCACAGTCTCAGAGGTGCTCAAGGAAGCCGCCGAAGACGCCTTCGGCCTGAGTTTGCACAATCCGCCCAGATAAAACCGCTTAGCCCCCAGGCCCACCCTGGGGGTTTTCTTCTTTTTTTTCAATTTCCCGTAATTTTTTGTAAGTTTTCATCACGCAGTCGGTCTAATATTGTAGTCATGGCCGAGAAAATTGATGATGAACTTCTGGTCGAACAGTTCCGCCGAGGCGATAAATCTGCTTTCGAGAGAATTGTCGAACAATACTCGGACGATGTCGCGGCATTAGCTAATCGGCTGCTCGGCTGGCCCGGCGATGTCGAGGACTTTACCCAGGACATTTTCCTCGACGCGTTTCTCGGTTTGAAAAAATTCCGTTGCGATTGTAGTCTTAAAAGCTGGCTCTTTACCATAACGATAAACAAATGCCGCACTAATCGATATAAGCGATGGCTGCGGCTGCGACGATTCTCACAGGAGATTGACAAGGTTTCATTCTCATCGGCCTGTGAAGAGAAATATATGGACGCGGACGAGTTCAGGCATGTTCGTCGTGCAGTAGCAGCTCTGCCGGCTAAATATCGAGAGCCGGTCGTACTGCGGTATTTGCAGGAGATTGACACAGACGAAATCAGCCGAATCCTCGGCATATCCAAAAACACGCTGAATGTCCGATTGAGTCGAGCAAGAAAACGTCTCAGAGAAGACCTGGCGGGATTAATTGAGTTATAGATTATGACGGAAGACAAAATAAAAATATTGCTTCAGCAAGCCGACAAAACAGCAGGGGGGGCTGCTCCTGTCCTGGTGAATATTTCCGCAATTCGCCGTCGTGCCAATCATAAAAATATGATAATTAAGGTAGCTCCCCTTGCTACTGCCGCTGTTCTGATGATTACTCTGAGCATTTTGGCTCTTATGTTCAGGAGCACGGAACCAACACAGGAGCAGAAAAAGATTGCCTTGCTCGAAACCAAGATTAAGCAGCTTCAGGCAAGAACCGATGCGGCCCTTAGCTTAATACAGGAAGTGCTCGAAGACGAGCAAAGACAACATCGGCTTGATGAACTCCAGGCCCAGCTTGCAAGTATTCCCGATCCCCTCGAAGAAGTCCGGAAACAGGTGGACAAGACAGCCTTTATCCTCGTTTACCAGGCCGACCGTTTGTATAACGAGCTAAACCAGACGGATTCGGCTGTAGAGAATTATAACCGTGTTATAGAACTTTTTCCTGAGAATCGATGGGCCAAAGTAGCCCGGCAGCGATTGACGGAAATCGAAAACAGAAAAATCTAATAAAACAAATTTAAAAGGAGATTTGAAATGGAAACGACAAAACGCATTATCATCCTGCTGATTCTGGTCTTTTTGATGGCATGTCCGGCACATTCAATGGACCAGAAGGCGGAAGTTTCAGGCACGCGTGCCGCAAGCTGCCTGGTCAAAATAACATGTGACCCGGCTGTCCTGCCGCTTAATTTCGAGATTGTTGACTATTTATTGCACAGTTCCGGTGTCGGCGGAAAAGCAGCCCGCGATATACTCGATATTCCACCTGACCAACTCTACGATTTGTTCACTATCGAGTATGTGCAGTTGGGTGTTTCCGACGACCTCGGTGGTGTTGGCATGCCGCCGTTGCCCTCGCGAGCAGGACGATCCGGGATTGACGAGGTCTATGGTGGAATGTTAGAGGATTACGGGATGGAGATGGAACAACCAAATCCTTATCAAGCCCCATACTCAAACTCCCGAATATCCAGAGGTTCCTCTTCTGTCGTACGCTCCACTTCCAGAAGCCAGCCCGGAACCGGAAAATCTTCTTCTTCCACTTCCAGACGCTCCACGACTAGTTCGGCTTCCCAGCCTACGACCAACTCCAGTTACGGCCGCCGTCGCAGTCCGAACCAAGGCAGTTCCTACAATGCCTACTCCCGCACCTATGCAGTACCCCGGGGACGCACACGAACCGCTACAGTTCTGGCAGCCCCTGCTGCCGAGCAGACGTATCTTTTTAGCCTGCGAGTTGACCTGCCTGAGGAGGTCAAGCCTGCCGCTAAAGAGTTTATGAATGCCCTGGTTGATAATTTGCGAAAAAGCCTGTACAAAGCCCATGATGCTTATTCGAATGATCTTGGAGCTTTGCTCGAAGATGCTGAGTCACGGCGTGACTACGCTCAATCGCAACTTACAAAAGCAATGGAGCAAACTAAGGCAATAGGGCCGGCCCCGGAGATCAAACAGAATCCGGCTGATGCTGCTGTGTATGAACAATTGGAGCAGATTGTCGACCTGTCGCACTTAACGTCTTCAGCGTCTTTTGCCGATGTGATAACGGAATTAAAAAATTCCGTAGATCCCCCGCTGCAGATACAGCCTAACTGGAGGGATTTGCTCGAAAATGCAGAGATTGAGCAGACCACACCTGCCGGAATGGATCCGCTGACGGGTATTAAGCTCCGCAAGGCGTTGGAGATTTTATTAGCTGGAGTTTCGGGTGATTTAGCAGAACTCAAATACGTCGTGGATGAAGGCGTGATTGTGATAGCAACGCAAGATCGGCTTCCGAGTAAGCTGGTAACGTGCGTTTATGAAATACCTGCCCTTGCTTATTCGGCCGGGGGAGCAAAAGACCTGATTGACGCAATCCGGAAAACCATAGAGCCTGAGAGCTGGTATTATCTCGGTGAATCAGGAGAAGGAACCATAACACCTTACCCGAGTCAACAGCCCAGGAAACTTGCCGTTCTCCAGACCTATGAGATTCATCAGGAAATCCGGGAGTTTCTGCAAAACATTACTATAGATATCCCCGCCGGCACCCCTTTGGATATTCCTGTGGAAATACACCTCAGTAAGAAGAATAACCTGCTTGCCGAGAAGCAGAATCTTGAGATGGAACTTGCTCGACTTCAGGGGCGTATACCTGCAATTGAAGAACAAATCAAGAGAATACAGAAGGAAATAGGCGAGAAAGTTCGTACCGACCAGGTTAGCGAGGAATTGAGAAACATACTCGCTCTGCAAGTCAAGTATTTAGAAGGAGTCAAAAAACTCGTAGAAAGCGGCGACGTTCACGGCGCCCAGGTTGCGGATGCGGAGGAAAAGCTCGCCAGGGCAAGAATAGAGCTTGCAAGACGGCGCGAACAGATTGGCGCATCTGCCGGTACCGATCAACTGGCAAAGTTCAGTAACGAGCTGGCTATGCTGTCGATTGACATGGCTGAAACAAAAGCAATGCTGGAAATCGTCAGTAACCAGCTTAATCGAACAGAACAGCAACTAACGGCTTCTACAATATTAGACCCGCAAGTTTCACGAATACGTTTTGCAGTAAGAGCATTCGAGATCGCAGAGAAGCGTGTCAACGAGTTAAATACTCTCGCTCTTAATGTGCAGCCGCCGACGGTATCGGTGCTTGGCGCAGAGTAATTTTATTTAAGGGAAACCGAATCCGGCGCACGCGCGTGTCCTTAGTACTCTGTCAAGCTTAAATCTGCAAGTTGTCATTCCAACAGTTGGGTGGCAGCCTCAAAGCCGAAGGCTTTGGGGATGGTCAATACGCCAGAAGCCACCCCCAAGCTGCGCTTGAGGCTGCCACCCTTCCAGGCTATCAAATCAAATTTGACAGACTACTAATGATCGCCGGATGAAAATCCTTTATCGGCGAGATCAACACCTGTCCCGCATAACGCAATACAAGATTAATGTTTAAAGTGCCGCTTGCCGGTAAAGACCATAGCGATGCCGTGTTTATCCGCGGCGGCGATGACTTCATCGTCTTTTTTCGAGCCGCCCGGCTGAACTATCGTTGCTATGCCTGCTTTGGCGGCATTTTCTACATTATCCGGGAATGGGAAGAACGCGTCCGAAGCCATCGCACAGTCTTTGGACTCGTCGCCGGCACGTTTGAAGGCAATTAAACCGGACTCGACGCGGTTCATCTGGCCGGCGCCGACACCCCAAACCTTTTTGTTTTTAACCAGAACAATGGTATTACTCTTGGTATGCTTGCCGACGAGCCAGGCGATTCTTAAATCCTCAAGCTGTTTCTTCGTCGGCCTGGCTTTGGTTGGGTAAGTCAGAGCATCGGGTTCCCAGCCGACCAGGTCTCGTTTCTGCAGGAGCATTCCGCCGACGATACAGCGTACGTCATATTCGCCACAGTCAATCTTGGCCCTGTCGATCGGTCCTGTTTCAATAAGTCGAACCCGGCTGCCCCAGGCCTTCAGCGTTCTTATGATCTCGACGGCATCCTGATCGAATGCGGGCGCGATAATCACCTCGGCAAAGAATCCGCCGGCACCCAGTGCCTTGCCGAATCGGCTGTAAGATTCCATGATTGTCTGGGCCAACTCGACGTTCACATTTTGATTTAACGCGATAATGCAGCCAAACGCACTGATTACATCACCTTCGTATGCCTTTCGGTATGCCTCGCAGAT
>CBDVBU010000321.1:0-4711 GCA_965372295.1 uncultured Phycisphaerae bacterium | reverse complement strand
TCCATCCATGTGTCGACCTGTGCCGCGGCCGGATCATCGTGTACCACAACCGCAGGCGTGCCGGCGCTATTGGACACGGCCACATACAGAGGTTCAGCAACGTTACTGAGTATGCCGATATCCTGATGCGCCCACTGCGGGCCAACTGTCCCGATAATCGTGACGTTGGAGAATACGGCCTGGCATGTCAAAGCAGTATCATGACTCGTTAACGCCAAGCCAACATAGACATTCGTGCCCATCGGGATGTTCTGTGGTGTTGTGCCCTGAACCTGCTGCCAGGCCGAGCCGTTCAGCGAATGGGAAACCGTAAAGTTACCCGACATGTCACGCTCCAACTTCACCCAGTGTGGTGCAGTGATACCGCCCTGATTCATATTGAAACTGGCGCCGCCCGTATCATATCGCCCCTGGGAGGCAACTCCATTCCCAGGAGTGATACATGCAAAGGCGTGAGCCGAATCCGGATCAAGGGTCTCGCGAATCATCACGCCGGCCTTGGCCCAGCCGTTCGTATTCTCAACGCTGACGATTCTCGCGACAATCGAACCGGCGCCGGTTAGCATTTTGTAAGCAAAGTGGAACTCATCAGCTTCCACGCCATTTACTGCCCAGATGTCTGAACCGGAGGCGGTCATAGTATAGGCGCCGACCGGACCTTCGACGAAGCTGCCGACAGATCCCGCATAGCCTCTGAACCATAGCGACAATTCCTTAACGCCTTCCTGCGTCCAGTCACGCGGGGCAGTCAGCGTCAACTCTGTCTCCGAATACTTGGCAAAGCCCTGCTTATTGTTGTCGTAGGAGAATGGCATTGCCTGGCCGCCACTGTTGACGATGCTCTCCTCGGTATAAGAATTCATGGTTTCATCGCCTACAACAGCCCCGGTGCCGTTGCCGGCAAAATACGGCTGAACATCAGGCGTGCCATAGCCGAGGCCGTCATGCCATGCATACCATATCTGATTATCACCTGCATCGTAGCCCTCAAAGTCGTCCACAATAAGATAGTCAGCTACCGTGAAGCTCCAGACTTTACCTCTGCTGATCGTATCGTCGGTATTATATTCGTCGATGCGCCAGTAGTATGGCCCTCCTCCCCATTCAACGCCTTCCGGCGGAGTGTAACTTGTAGCACTCTGGCGCCCTCGATATATGCCGGCTGTTAACGTATCGGCATTCGTGACGGCATTATTATCTGTACCGAAGTATACATCATGTTCAGTTACCTTGTCTCCCGGTGACCAGCTAAGGGACGTTGCGACATGGATATCCGGTATTGACCCATCGGCCGGGCTCGGATCCCAGGCAAGCGAAGTGTCACCTCTCATCGCTTGTTGAATCTCTTCAGGTGTTAGCACACGGTCGTAGATGCGAACATCATCGATCAGACCATCCCAAAATTCAGCCACGTCATTGACTTGTCGTCCGATGTGGGCGCGGCTCAAAACCAGGTCCCAGCTTTTCGGCTCTGCGGCCACTTCTATACCGTCAGCATACAATCGGGCCGTGGTTCCATCATACGTCAGGCAGATGTGGCGCCAAACATCTACTTCCCAGAAACCGTTAATAAAGACATCATCGCCATAACCTCCGCCGTAGAGAGCATCGCCGTTCATGCCGATGAACATAGCCTGACCCGTGCCGGGCAAACCATATGCCGCGATCCAGCGCCAGCCACCGGCAACCGTATCGGTCTTGGCCCATCCACACATACTGCGTGCAGAGTTACCGGCCGGCAAATTCGACGTATTGCCAAAATTAATATAATCATCACTTCCGTCAAGCTCCAGAGCATCTTCGTCATAGCCGGTTACCCACTTCGGACCATTGATAAGCGTGCCGTCATTTTTATGGCCGGACCAATCAACAGCAGTAGTACCCTGGCCCTCATCGAGTTTCCACCAGGCGACAAGATTTGGGTCGGATATTGGTATATCGGGCAGCGTTTTGAAACTCCAGATATCACCTTTGTACATAGTCGATCCGTCAAACTGGTCAATCCGCCAATAGTATGACTTATCATATTCTAAAGTTCCCGGATCATAGCTAAAAGTTACTGCGGGAATACCCTCGGTAGCATTGCTTACATCGTCAAAATTGTCACCAAAAAATACGGTGTGTAATTTAGCCTCGAAACCGGCCGTCCAGCTCAGAATCGTATCCGGATTTATAAACTCGGCGCCATCGGGCGGATTGGGATTGTATGCAGTCTTGCTGGGCACTGTGAAACTCCAGACATCGCCTTTCCATGGGCTGTTCGGATCCAGATCATTGATCTCGTCAATTCGCCAGTAGTAAGTCGTACCCGGAATCAGGCCGTCCGGATAGAGATATCCGGGAAAACCAGCCACAAAATAAGTTGTATCCTGATTGCCCTGAAATGTCCCGCCGGCACCATCGTTCACATCGATGAAATTTTCGCCGAAGTACACATCATGCGAAACCGCATAACCACCCGGTGACCAGGAAAGGCTCGCCCATGTATCCGGATGTATGGCGCCATCAGCCGGGCTGGGTTTTGTAGCCTTTGGAAGCGATGCCAGCTTCTTTACCTCAGCCGGCGAAAGAGCATAGTCGTAAATGCGGACATCATCGATCAGGCCGTCCCAGAACTCAGCCGCATCATTAACCTGGCGCCCAATATGCGCCCTGTTCAAAACCAAGTCCCAGTTTTTTGTTGCCGAGGTTACCTCGGCGCCGTCAGCATACAATCTTGCTATGCTTCCATCGTATGTCAGGCAGACGTGGCGCCAAACACCAACCTCCCAAAAACCGCTCGCGAAGATGTCATCGCCGTAACCTCCGCCGTACAGGCTGGTGCCGTTCATGCCGATGAACATAGCCAGACCTGTTCCCCCCGAACCATACGCTGCAATCCATCGCCATCCGCCGGCAATCGTATCGGTCATGGCCCACCCGCACATGCTGCGGGGGGATCTGCCGGCGGGTAACTCTTGTGGATTACCAAAATCAACGTACTGTGATGCTGTACCATCCAATGCCAGAGCGTGGCTGCCCACTATCGCATCTGCTGTGAACTCCGGGCCGTTCATAAGCGTTCCGTCACTGCCGCCGACAGAATCCGTCGCATCATTATCCAACCGCCAGTGGGCAACCTTTGTTGCACTTTCGGCACTTTCAGAAAAACCCATAACCAGGAAAAAACAGATGACTAAGTAAACTAATTTTCTGTACATAATAGTCCTCCTTTAAATTGAATGATGGATAACAATTCTTATCTTAACTAAATTTTTCCTATGCTCTCCTATATGAATGTAACCACTCGATGCCACCTCTTTCGTTCCAAAGCCAAAAATGAGCCGCTAATTTAAAAGCTAAAATCTGAAACAAACTATAGAAATATCGCCTGGTGCAAAACCGAATGCTCACAGATGCCTTTAACCTTATTTATACTACATTACCCGTATTATAGTCAAGTGAAATCCCTGGAGAATCACTTATGGCCTCAATACGGGTGTTAAAAGAAAGGAGTTCAGTAGCCGCAATTTTTTAGAAATGATGGTAGTTTAATTGCTCTATAAGTCAATTTGTTGACTTTATTTAAAAACTTTACAGCGAGTCTGCACAAGAAATGCTACTGTTTTCGCTGTAGAGCAACCCACGACTGCGTTTGATAGCTGCAAGCGCACTTAGATGAACCGTCAGGCACAAGGACCATCCCGCCGGCGATAATGGCGTTGAACCAACAACCCGGCCTCATGCCGCCAAAGTTCTCGGTGCCTGCATTACGCGTCAGGTCAAGATAACCGAGCGTTGCCGACCGAAAAACTAACAAATTCGTACTTCCGGCAATTTGCCCGCACCCATAAGAACGCTTAAAATTCCATGAAACAGGCTCACCTGTTTTCAGCTTCCACGCGCCGCCCTCTGCGTAGATAATGTCTTCGTTTATCAGTGGTCGGCTCTTGTACTCGACTTTATTGTCCCACAATCGCATTCCGTTTTTCACATCGAAAGCTGCTATTCGCCCTCCGATTTCCGAAGGCAGCTTGAAGAAGTTGTGCTTTACGGCCTGATAGTACATCAGCAGCACACCATGCTTATCGCTGACAGCAACCTGAGTTCCGAAAACATCGTGTTCGTTCTTCCAAAGGACCGAGCCAGTACGGGCGTCCATTGCAATCAGTATCCCGCCGGGATGCTCGTTGGGTTTCAATGCAGGACGATGCTTTCTGTTCGGTTTCGGATCAGTAATGCGGTCCGCGAGAGCTATGGGCCTGTCAATCAGATAAACCCGGCCGCCAGCAATTGCAATCGTGTTGTTGCGAATTGAATATTGTGGTTTATATTGCCATTTCAACTGGCCGGTTTCGGCATCCAGGGCAAAGAGCAAAACCGATTCATTGCGCAGGCGTATGCCCTCGTAGCGGGGGCTAATAGTATGCTCGTTGTTCAGTACCGAACCAAATAGCAAGCCCTCAGCGTAGGCAATGTAGCCCCAATTGCAATCCCGGGCAGAGGGATTGACCGGCGTCTTAAACTCGTGGATTTTCCTGCCTGTGACCAATTCAATTTTGAGGCATCGCTCGTCGGTGCGTACGAACACAGCATCGTCGCTCAGGCAAAAGTTGCTGCCGGTGTCACCAACGCCCACGTCGTGATGCACGCCGTCCCAGTCGGCAAGGATTCCGGGAATCGGATATGTCCAAAGTGTGCGACCATTGTACGCATCCACAGCACAAATCCC
>CBDVBU010000320.1:0-4737 GCA_965372295.1 uncultured Phycisphaerae bacterium | reverse complement strand
TCACTGTCCTGCGAAACGCCCATTACTTTAATTAGACTGGCTTTCGCGACGTTGATCGCATTCTTATTTTGTATAAACTCGGCATGGAAATTGGAAAGTTCCACTTCCGCGCGCAGAACGTCAAAATCAGCAGCAACGCCGCCCCGTTGTCGCTGCTTGACGTTATCAAGATGGGCCTGGGCTGAGCGAACGGCATCAGTGCTTATCTCCAGCAGGTGCTGACTTAGCAAAACATCGTAATAAGCATGCTCGGCGCCATAAACAACTTCCTGAACCGCCGCTCGAACCGTCTCGTCGGTAAGCAGTGACAACAATTTCGCTGCGTTAATTCTGGCTGGTATCGATCCGCCGGCATAAATCGGCTGTGTGACCGTTAAAACCGTAGAGTAGGTGTCCTCATCGCCAAACCGTATCGTCTCCTTGCCCGTGGGCGTATCGAATTCAAAAGACGTTACCCCATCGAGCCGGGTATAATCGCCCGTGAGATTAACATTCGGCAAAATCGCCGAGTAGGATTTCAGACGCTCTCCTCGGGCAATCTCCCTCTCTTGTACTACACGCTGCAGAACCTTGTTATTGACCAATGCCAGCTTTGTGCAGTCTGCTATATTGAGCTTACCGCTAATAACCGGCTGGGACCTCTCCTGCCGCTCTTTCCGACTTTTCCATTGCCGAAAAGCGGCCTCCCTCGACAACCCTACATCTTCATAATATTTCTCGCTGCTGATGCATCCGGCTAATTGTAAAGCCGCCAGAACACCGGCAACTATCCTAATACATTTCTTACACACATGTTTCATAGCTTCATCCTTTTAACAAGTTCAGAAGTCACAAGAATCTGGAACTCCTTGTTTATTTTCATTATCAATCCCTGCTCCTTTACTCCGGTGCTCTTTTGCTACTTGTCTGTATAGGCACGAATCCCGGCGGCGGAGAATTTGACAATGTGATTAATCGCTTCATCTGAATCGAATATCGGCATGCTCAAATCATCGCCACCCTGTTCGAGCATAGTTTTTATGTGGACTAAATGTACGAGCTGTCCAATGACGGAAAATACCACCAGCAGAATCTTCGACTCGTCCAGATCGGGACAGGTTTTCACAAGCGCCTTGTGCATGGCGGTAATAGTAGGTTTAATGATCTCATTCACGAACATATTGGTAGGCAAGTGACTGTCAATATATTCCCTGGCCATAAGTTTAGTAAGCCGAGAAGCTCTATTTGCGTCTACTATCGAGCCAACAAATGTGTCTGCGAAAGACTTGAGCAGGTCTTCAAGGTTAGGCTGGGCTTTTGCCTGAGACATTACCTTGTTGATGCTCGCAATACGTGCATCGCGCATCGGAATAAGATAGCGTTGCCAAACCTTCTCGTATAACTTCTCCTTGCTGCCAAAATAGTAATTGACCGATGCGATGTTACAACCCGCAGAGGCGGCAATATCGCGAATACTCGTTCCCTCGAAACCATGCTCGCAAAAAAGCTCTTCCGCCGCATCGAGCAATCGGTCCTTAACACTCTGAATTGGACTGTCGTTATTTTTGTTGTTCTGCGATACCACTTTATTAAACTCCTAAACGATTGATTGATACAATAGTTTAAAACAATTGTTTTAATATATCAAGCAATTTTTTAAGTTTAAGAAAAATATTTAAAAATTTATTTGACGGACAATATGTCATTGTGTATAGTATATGCCTAACTAATAGATTAAAATCATAATAAAAACAGCCTATGGTAAACAAACAATCAAAAAAGAGTGTTCTTCTGTATCTATAATAGTCCAACTTTTCTGTCCTGCGGTTCATTTTTTCCGAAAAATCTTTTTATGCCGAGTGAACCAAATGAACGTAAATACATATTGTTCAAGGCCTTATGGAAATACATCTCACCTTCGGACTAAAGGAAAACAAGCCCAAACAAAGCCAATTAAATCCAATCTCAAAATTCCATTCCTCATAAAGGAGCGGGAAGAGAAAAAGGTGCCGGGCGAGAAGGAAAAATTCGTTCGGAACAACTACTTATTAACCGGATGAACCCAAAAAAACCTTGACGTAAAGCCGATCAATCTGGTATAAATAATATAAAATAAAGGTTTTATTTTTTTTCGTCTTGTGTGGGTTGAGAAGTTCTACAATTTATTTCAGATTTTAATTGAATAAGTGCTCATATTGGACGTTGTAAGGAAGGAGGTAGTATCGAGACACAAATCATCCTGCCTGAACAAATGTGGGGGGAATAAGAATTATTATCGGTCGTTTTAGTCTATAGCCAAAGCCAATTAACTAAATTTTCTAAGGAGGATTACGATGTGTAAAAAAATGATTTATCCCATTTTCCTTTTCGCATTGGTGTTGGGATTATCAACGGTTCGGGCCCAGGGTCTTGAGTGGGATCGTGCTCTCTACTGGGACGATGATTATTCAGCGGCCTGGGCCGGAGGTGACGCGTCCATCCGAGACGCTTTAGAGGCTGCGGGCTACACGGTTCTCGATGCCGCTGCGCTCAAAACCTGGATGGATGCTCACATCGCCGACAAAGCCTTAAGTGTAATGGTATTCTGTCGAGACGTTGTGCCGGACACTGTAGCAGAGAACATGAATGCAAGTTGTACGATTCGAAAATATCTTGATGCAGGCGGCAAGATTGTGTGGTATTCGGATTGGCCTTTTTACTACCAGGGAAGTTCGGATGGTTCCAGGATCACGTGGGGTAGTGCCGGAGCGACCAGCGTACTGGGATTCAATGCCTCCAGCGGGCCAAATGACTCCTACGATGAAGTAGTTTTCACCGATGCCGGAGTTGAATGGGGTCTGACAACAACGTGGCAATCACAGCGGCCGACATCTGTGACAATTACTGACAATCTAACAGCGTTGGCTACAATTAGCAGCGGAAGTGCGGCAGCATGGGTGAAGCATTTTCTTCCGGGCGACAAGTACCGGGGATTTGTTCGGATATATGACACCGCAGGCATACCTCCGAGCGTCGATGACATCATACGTATCGCTGAATACCTGGCCACGAAGGCCGGAAGTCCCGATCCTCCTGATGGTGCCGTACTTCGGGATACATGGGCAAGTCTGAGCTGGTCGGTGGGTGCCTATGCCGAGTCACACGATGTGTACTTCGGTGAGAATTATGATGATGTGGCCGCCGGTACAGGCGACACGTTTCGGGGCAACCTGGCTTCTCCGAATATCATTGTCGGTTTCGCCGGATACCCTTATCCGGATGGGCTTGTTCCGGGCACGACGTACTACTGGCGAATCGATGAGGTCGATCCCGCTAATACATATAAAGGTGATGTCTGGAGCTTTATGGTTCCCCCCAAGAAGGCCTATGAACCCGTCCCGGCTAATGGCGCTAAGTTCATAGCTACGGATCAGGTTCTTAGCTGGACGGCCGGTTTTGGCGCGAAATTGCATACAGTTTACTTCGGCGACGATTATGACACTTTGGCCAATGCCACAGGTGGAGCGATGCAGGGAACTGTAAACTTCAACCCAGGACCGCTTGAATTAGAGAAAACATATTATTGGCGAGTCGATGAGTTCGAAGCCCCCATGACGCATACAGGCGACGTCTGGAGCTTCAGTACCCGGCCAGAAATATCCATTAGCGATCCCAATCTTATCGGCTGGTGGACACTTGATGAAGGTCAGGGCACTACCGCTCTTGATTGGTCCGGCCATGGATTCGATATACCGCTGCAGAATAACACGTGGGGAAATGGGGTGCTCGGAGGTGCGCTACACTTCCCCGGTGAGGGGCAAGGACAGTTAGGAGGTTTTAACTATAGTAACAACGCTATCACGGTATGCGCCTGGGTGTGGCACGATGCGTTCAGAACTGGTCAAGTCGAGCGATACGTAACGGCAGAGCCGGAAATTGCGGTGATTCGCAAGGAGACAGATGGCCGACTGCACTTCTACATCAACACGGGCGGCACTCTCCGGCACCTGCGGGTCGGCGATGTCCTTACGGAAGGCCAGTGGCACCATGTTGCGGGCACCTGGGATGGGCTCACCCAGCGCCTGTATATCGACGGCGTGGAAATTGCCAGCCAGGTGCCTGGTGGTGTTTTAGGCGCCACTTCCGGTGTAAGACTAAGTAATGCAACCGAGCCTCTTAATGGGATGTTGGATGACGTGCGTATTTACAACAAGACGCTGACAGAGGATGAAATTAAGCAGGTTATGCGAGGCGACCCGCTACTTGCCTGGGATTCTAATCCGACTAATGGTTCAACGCCGGACATTGACGAGGCATTGCCCCTTAGCTGGTCACCGGGAGATGAGGCTGCTCAGCACGATGTGTACTTCGGCACCGATATGGACGCTGTTGCTGACGCCGACGAGTCTGATACGACAGATACATATCGAGGCCGGCAGAACGGTACGAGCTATACCCCCCCCGAAGGCGTCGAATGGGGCGGCGGGCCTTACTACTGGCGAATCGACGAATATAATAACGATGGTACGATCAGCAAAGGCAGAATCTGGAGTTTTACAGTAGCCGATCATCTCCTCGTGGACGACTTTGAAAGCTACGATGCCGAAGATAACCAGATATGGTACGCGTGGCTTGATGGGCTTGGCTTTGGCTCGCCTGGAACCGATCCGTACAATCCGGGTAACGGTACAGGAGCTGCCGTAGGTGACGAAACAACTGCTTCCTATACCGAGGAAACCATCGTCCACGGCGGCAGCCAGGCAATGCCTTTGGAATTCA
>CBDVBU010000319.1:0-4738 GCA_965372295.1 uncultured Phycisphaerae bacterium | reverse complement strand
GGCGGATCGCCGCCCGTGCCTTGTTCGTACGGACCACCACCTCTCCACATGGCGTCTGCAAAAACGGGCACACGGAACGCCTGTGCTACATCTTTATGCCTCCAATTCCAGTCAGCAGAACGGCCCTGAATATCACTCGTACCCGCTGGCGGATCATAAATCCAGTTATTCCCGCCATAGCTGGGCTCTTCACCTCCTCCCGTGCTGCCACTTCCCCCTAACGGCATAAAGTAGGTATTGAATGTGCTGCCCCACTCATCTCCGTTCGGTTTACGCTTTACAGCCATCGGACACCTAAGAATATCTGTCTTTGTCCGGTAGAGAGACCTCAGGCAAATAATCCATTCCCCACGGTGCCACCCGCTACCCCCGACAAGACCCCTGCTGAAATTGCCGTCGTTGTCATCGCAGTACATCGACCATATAACGCCCCATTGTTTCAGCAGTGCCTGGCAGGCAACAGCTTTGGCCTGTTTCTTCACCCGCGCAAGCGCCGGCATCAAAATTCCCATCAATAAAGCAATAATAGCAATTACCACCAACAGTTCGATCAGTGTGAACCCTCTTTGTCTCTGTTTGATGCCTTGTTTTATCGTTGAGTATTGTTTCATAAAATTCTTATATTTCAGCAAAACAATCAACTCGTAAGTGATAATGACTAATATTGCAGGCCAAATGTCCTTCCTATCCTGTTGCGAATTGGTCACTGCATCATTATAACAGATTATCAAGCCCGAATCAAAGTTTTTTTTCTCGTTCCGTCAACTTATTATAGGGTTTATATCAAATCCCAACTACATTCACTGATAATCTCTACTGGCTTGAGATAGACTCCCTTTGCGCTACTGTATCTTGAACATAGCGCAATAATTAGGAGTCGTTCCTCCTCCGGAACGACTCCATATATAATCGAGTGTAACTTACAATACCGTTAAATCGATTTTGTTGTTTAAAAATCGGGCGGACACATCCTCCTCCGAAACACGTTTAGGCCGTCCGCCCAATATTGCTGCCTCGGTAAAGACAAAACTTACGTTTGTGCAAACAATATGCCAATAAAACTACTCTATTTTGGAACTATCCGATGAACTTTTTCTAAATTCCTGTATAAAAGGGATTTACGCTTGTATTAATTCTTCTTTTATAAAAACAACGAAGCGTTGTATTTTAATAGGGTGTTGAAATTTTGAAACGCTTATTGTGCCCAAGTAGCCCATTTGCACACTACTTTTGATGGATTTTAGTTTAATATGAAAGGTTTTTTCTTTCTGTTTACAAAAAGCAACACCATGTGGGCTAATATGAACAATGAAAATTGATATTTCAGTTCATCGTAACATAATTTACCTGTGCTATTTCTTGCTGCGCTTTGTTGAAGAAACACGATCCGTCCAGCGGCAGATCCAGTGACTGAAGAGTTCTTTTTTGCCGACCCTTTGCTGATCAATCCGAAAAATTGTGCTTTTTCTCCAGGTTATAATCTCTTCTGCTATCTTATTTGCCTTCTGCTGCGGCAATTCTATCCTGTTCAACTCCTCCGGATCAGCAGCGAGATTATAGACACAAGTTGTTTTGTTCGTCGGATTATATATGAATTTTCGATCACCCCTGACAAAACCCGCAGGCCCTTCCTGCATCCAACCAGTGAAATACACTCTTCGATCCTGCGACACCGGCTTAAGCAGATCCACGCCATCGAAGCCGATAGATTCCGTTTCGAAGCCCAACAGGCCCAGCAGTGTCGGCGTTAAATCAACAGAACTGACAGGTTCCGTCGTCCTTATGCCGGTCTCCACCAAAAACGGGGCACGCAAACAAAATGGGACCCGTAAGACCTCATCGAAAGCTATCCGCTCATGTCCAAGCAGGCCATGCTCACCGAATGCTTCGCCATGGTCACCGATAACACAAAATATTGTATTATCCGTGATACCAAGATTGCCAAGTTCCACATCCAGAGCAGCCAGGAATTTGTCTGTATAAGATATTGACTGACGGTAGCGTTCCAGCGGCTCCTTTGCCGGTATGCCGAACCATTCCGGAACTTCATAGGGATCGTGTGTGACAGAGCACAAGACCGTCAGAAAGAACGGCTGCTCTTCCGCCTTTATCCATTCGGTGATTGGCATTAACATTGAGAATTCGTCGCAGGCAAGGTACCCAAGAAAGCTGTTAGGATCCCCCGAGTCGTCCCTGGCCCAAAATTCATCGAAACCAAGGTTATACACCAATCCAGGCCTTGATTCAAAGCTGCCCATCGCCGACTGAAAGAATGCAGTCCTATAATCAAGCTTGCCTGCTAAAATCGTAGCCATGCTGGCGTAGGGATTCACAGCCGGCACCGCCTCGGCTATATCCTGGGAAGCGGATGCGAATCGGCCTGTCAAAAGAGAGAACAAAGCCTTTGTAGTATGTGTCAGAGTTGAGCGGGTGCTGGGGAACTCAATACCTTGTTCAGCCAATGCCGCAAGATACGGCGTCAGATTGTCCTGCTTGTTCGCAAGCGAAGTATACTGGTATTGGACACCTTCGAGTATGACTAAAACTACATTATGTTTTACGCCCTGCTGTTTTAGATCAACCTTCAAAGAATTGTAAGTGGGTATCCTTCGTTTCGGATCGGGCGGCCGTCTGTAGTCCGGCAAAACCAGACTCATTACAGCACGAAGCTGGGAATTGTAGCGAAGCCCCACCGAGCCGACCTGTGACGAGCCGCGCCTGGCAATCACAGGGCTAAATACAATTGTCGTTACAACAATGGCAATGCAAAAAATAATTCTTGCGATAAATCTCTTGCGATCATAAAAAGGCAATTCTGGCCAAGCCAAAACGAAAAAGAAAAAGGCAAGGGCAATAGCACTGGGCGCAAGCAAAATAACCGCGACCGCCGGCATCTTGGCAAGATTAACACCGATAATACAAAGTGTATTAATCGGAGCACGAACAAGAGACAAGAGGACTCTTGGCAGGATTTGTGTTCCCGTCCTGATAAGGTACCCGGCATTCATTACCGACCATGTGTACACAACAGCAGCAAAAACCGTAGCCAGCCGGACAACCGCCTTCTTTGGCCAGCGGAAACAAATAAGCGACAGGATAACTTCTATTGCTATTAGTACGGAAAGATCGGCCATTATCCAACCCAGGTATTCATCGAGCAACTCGTAACGCCACGAGTGGAAAAACTTCACTGTCAGAGTGCAAAATAACGCTGCCAACATTATTACGCTGTAAGCACGTGGGACAAGAAAGCCTCGCAGTCGAGATAATATTGCACCTTTACCTTTAGTGACGGATTGTAAATGCCGGGAAATCATAGCGCGCCAAAATACTAAAAGTACGAACAAATAGCAAGATGGTTTTATGGTTATCTCTTGCGATTGCTTGAACGTTGAGAATTTAGAGTCCGGTATCCGGTTAGTGTTTCGTTTAAGGTGTACTATGAATAATTATTATTATTAAGTTTAAATTAGTATTAGTAGTCATATACCGTGTTAAATTGTGCGGTTTAGTCAATTCGATATCTTTAAGTTTTTGTATAGCAGAAAATTAGAGCCGAACAAATGGTTCAGATTTTGTGTAAAACCTGTTGTATTTAATGTTGTGTATATGTGTGAATTTAACATATACCGTTTTTCATAAAGTGAAATCATCGAACTTAACAATACTGATAACCACATTTAACAGCTTATCCACATTGGTGTGATAGGTTTGTGACCGGAGTGTAAGAATAGGTCAAAATGTTTGATGGCCGTCAAATTTAACCTTAGTCACTTGAAGTTTTTGCATAAGAAGCTATAATATGCTCTTTGTGCCAATAGATAATTGGGATGAGTTACTGTTGATTGAAATACAGGTTATTGTAAATTTATGGATGCAGGGACAAGCTGGATGAAGAATAAAAAAACTAATGCAGACCTTTTCGCAGGATTTGATGTCGGAAGTAGTTTTGTGCACTACGCGGTTCTCGACAAAGATGGAGTGGTCGTATACTCGCCGAAACCGATAATGCACTTTGCCAATCCTATCGGGGCTGTCAAGGAAGCATGGCGCGATGTAAAGGGAAAATTAGGTAGAGATAAAATCAGGAACACAGCGTTTACGGGAAGCGGAGCGGAAGCTTTTCCGAATGTCATGCCGGGCGTTACATACGTGTTCGACAGCGTTGCGATTCCGAAAGGTGCCGCTGCGACGAGTCCGAAGGCGCAGTACATATTTCACATGGGAGCGAAAGACTCTTACTTCTTTAACCTAAGCAGAATAAACAACAAGGATGTTATTCAGGAGTGGCGAACAGGGACAAAATGCGGAGGCGGCTCAGGTACACTTATCGAAAAGCAGTGTCGGCGGCTCTTTGAAGGTCTTGTCCCAAATCCCGAGCTGGAAAACATCACCTCGGCAAGCAATCAGGACGAGAAGGAAATTATCAGAATAAGCAACAGGTCTAAGTTGCAGGCAAGACTTGAGGAAATGTTCTATCGGGCCGAACAAGAAGCAGGGAAGTCAACAGAGCCAAGTGAGTTCCTGGCTAGATGTGGCGTTGTTATTCAGTCCGACTTGATACATAAGCAGAATGAAGGAGCGAAAAGAGAGGATAATTTAGCAGGACTTTTCAGAACGGTCGCGAGGAACTTTAAAATAGACGTCCTGGGAGCCAGGCAGTTCAAGGCGGCTGAGGATCCCGAAGGCGCCATAGCAACCGGCGGTGTAATGGCGAATGATCTTATCAGAAAAAACC
>CBDVBU010000318.1:0-4739 GCA_965372295.1 uncultured Phycisphaerae bacterium | reverse complement strand
AACATAGCCAGGGGCGTTCATCCGGCCATTCTCAATAGCTACAAATCAATACTGACTCATTGTCTCGGCAGACGTTCAGCGGTTATTGCGGTTATTCTAATATTGATAACGTTGGGGGCGGTGGTCTTCATCAGGCTGGGGCGGGAATTCGTTCCGACTCTTCAGGAAGGAACCGTTCAGGTCCTGGCATATATGAATCCAAACATATCTCTCAAAGAGATAAGCGCGACCACCGAAGAGATAGCAGAAGACATTCTGGACTTTCCTGAGGTAAAACAGGTCATCGCCGATATCGGTTACGGTGAAGTCGGCCCTCACATTCATCATACGAATTATGCATGTATGACCGTCAACCTCAAACCCAAAAAGCAGTGGAAGAATGCAAAAACACAGGAAGAGCTTGTCTCTCAAATTGACAGTCGAATTCGTGACTACCCCGGCGTGGCAGTGAGTTTCTCCCAGCCGATTAAGCACGAAGTTGACGGTCTGGTAGCCGGTGCCGGGACCGCGGTCGTAGCGAAACTTTTCGGGCACGACATGGCTACACTCGAAGCCAAGGCTGCCGAGATCCACGACGTCCTTTCGCAGATACCTGGGGTTGCCGATTTGCGGACCGAGCAGGTGGCCGGCCAGACACAGCTACAAATCGACATGAACCGCAGCCGGATAGCACGGCACGGACTTAGCAACTACCAGATACAGCATACAATCCACAGTGCCATATCCGGCGAAGAAGTCGGCAAGGTTTTCGAGGGCGAGAAGATATTCGGTATCACCGCCAGATTCGCCGAGGCATATCGCAAGGATATCGAATCGATAAAGAACCTGTTGATTCGAACGCCGGCCGGCTACAACGTCCAGCTCAGCGAAGTCGCCGATGTCAACACCGTCACAGGCCTGCGGCAAATCAGCAGGGAAGACACACGCCGGTTTATCTCCGTGCAATGCAATGTCCGCGGCAGAGATGTCGGCGGCTTCGTCCGGGAAGCTCAGGATAAAGTGGACGAGGCGGTTACCCTTCCCGCCGGCTACAGACTGGCATGGGGCGGACAGTTCGAATTGCACCAGGCGGCAAACAAGAGATTGTTAATCGTTGTCCCTATCACTTTGTTTCTGGTTCTTGTGATGCTCTACGGCCTGTTCAATTCGTTTAAAAATGTGCTGTTGATTATGCTCAACATTCCGTTATCTTTGGTTGGAGGTATTTTTGCGCTTGCCCTTTTCAGAGAGAACATCAGCATTCCGTCTTCAATCGGATTTATCGCTTTGTTCGGAATCGCCCTGACGGACGGTCTGGTTTTGATATCACGATTCGAGCATCTCAAGGCACAAGGCCTGGAGTTGCGGGAATCGGTAATCGCCGGGTGTTCTTCAAAGCTAAGGCCTGTCCTGATGACCACAATAACAACGGCTCTCGGCTTGCTGCCGCTGGTCATAACTACCGGCACCGGTTCGGAAGTGCAAAGGCCGCTGGCCATTGTCGTAATCGGGGGACTTGTATCTTCCACTTTATTGACTTTAATAGTAATACCCACACTTTATGAATGGGTAAATGCTAAGAAACAGCTCTATGAGATGCAATAAAAGCTTTTTTGCGATAATAGAATAATATCCTTGCCTCGGTAGTAGAAAGCAATATAATAACAACCAGTAATATTTCGTTTTGTAATGATCGCGTAGCGAAGCCTTGAAGCAAAAGCACACTGTATAGTTTAGTACCCGCCTCAAGGCCTACCTTCCGTATCATTTGGCTTGTTATATTTGTGCTTTTGAAAGAAAAGGTTAATGCATAGCGATAAACTTCATGCTCTGAAAATCGGGAACCTGCAAATCAATCTGCCTATAATCCAGGGAGGAATGGGAATTGGCATCTCTCTGTCGGGTCTGGCATGTGCCGTGGCCAATATGGGCGGCGTCGGTGTAATAGCCACGGCCGGAATCGGCTACACCGAAGCCGACTGGGATACGAATCCCAAAGAGGCGGACACAAGAGCCCTGCAGAAAGAAATACGAAAGGCAAAGGCCGGAACCGATGGAATCATCGGCGTAAACATCATGGTGGCTCTTTCCGATTTCGACGATCTCGTGCAATGTGCCGTGGACGAAGGGGCCGACATTCTCTTTCTGGGCGCGGGCCTTCCGATAAGCCTTCCAAAAACGCTGCCGCTCGACAAACTCAACGAGCTGGCCACAAGGTTTGCTCCCATAGTATCTTCCGCCCGGGCCGCGGAAATTGTATTTAGGGCCTGGCAAAAGCGATACTCTTATATTCCCGACGCCGTGGTTGTTGAGGGCCCGCTGGCCGGAGGACACCTCGGCTTTAGAAAAGAGCAGATCGATAATCCCGACTACACGCTGGAAAAGATTCTGCCGGAAGTCATTGCCGTGGTAAAACCATACGAGCAGCGATTTGGCAGAAGCATCCCGGTAATCGCCGCCGGAGGGATATATACGGGCGCCGATATCCATAAATTCATGAAGATGGGGGCTCAGGCGGTGCAAATGGGAACCAGGTTTGTCGCAACTCATGAGTGCGATGCGTCCGCGAAGTTCAAGCAGGCATATATCGATTGCAGCAAAGAAAACATCATCATCATCGACAGCCCCGTCGGAATGCCGGGAAGAGCTATCGGGGGGAAATTTTTCGACCGACTGGCCGCCGGGATCAAAGAGACTTTCAGGTGCAACTGGAAGTGCCTGAAGAGCTGTAATTTTAGAAAAGTGCCGTATTGTATCGCAATCGCCTTGACCAATGCCAGGGACGGCAACTTTGATGGAGGATTTGCGTTTGCC
This sequence comes from uncultured Phycisphaerae bacterium, assembly GCA_965372295.1. Lineage (GTDB taxonomy): Bacteria > Planctomycetota > Phycisphaerae > Sedimentisphaerales > Anaerobacaceae > JAFGPJ01. The sequence continues at coordinate 1,946 of CBDVBU010000318.1, read as the reverse complement.
GGGGCTAACGCTTACCGGGTAGAGCAAATTACCAGCGTCAAAGAACTTATCGAGACGCTAGTAGCCGAATATATATCCGAGCAGCGTAAAGAACCAATCGTATCCGGAACCCAGGACACACAAGAGGCAGAGGAAATTATACAACCACTTTGATCACCCTGTTTATCACCGGCCCGTCGAGCTTTGTGTCTATCCTGCTCGTGCAGTATTCTTGATCGCATATTCGAGTCCCCGTTTAGAGAGTTTACTATGTATTCAGATTATATTCGTAATGTAGCGATAATTGCCCACGTAGATCACGGCAAAACAACGCTGCTCGACCAGCTTCTATACCAATCGGGGATGTTTCGGACCGAGGATCTCGACAAGCTGGCCGGCGGCGAGCACGGATTGATTATGGACTCGAATCCGCTCGAACGGGAGCGAGGCATAACAATCCTCAGTAAAAACTGTGCTATCTACTACACGGACTCCCAGGGCAACGAATACAAAATCAATCTGATCGACACGCCGGGGCACGCCGATTTCGGCGGCGAGGTCGAACGCGTGCTGAAAATGGCAGACGGTGTATTGCTCCTTGTCGACGCATTCGAAGGGCCCATGCCCCAGACAAGGTTCGTGCTGACCAAGGCGCTCGAGCACAACCTGCGGCTTATTGTCGTGGTCAACAAGGTGGACAGGGAAAACAGCAGGCCGGATGACGTTGTCAATGAGGTATTCGATTTGCTCGTCCAGCTCGACGCCGAAAGTGACGCGCTCGATTTCCCTTTGATATATGCCTCGGCCAAGGAAGGATGGGCCACGGCGGACCTCGGCACGAAAACCGACAATATGCAGGTAATATTCGATACCATCATAAACAAGATTCCTTCGCCGCAGGTCGATCATGAAGCTCCGCTGCAAATGCTGGTGACGAACCAGGAATATTCGGACTACGTCGGCCGGATAGCAATAGGCAGAGTTTTTGCCGGGCAGATAAACGAAGACCAGAGAGTCACCGTGATCGACTCCGATGGCCTGCACACACAGCAAAAGGTACTGCAAATTCATCAGTTCTACGGTCTCGGTCGAAAGCGGGCTGCGACCGTTCAGGCCGGTGACATCTGTACGATATCCGGGCTCGATCCCGTCGAGATCGGCGACACTATCGCCTGCGCGGATAAACCTTCGAGACTTGCCGTTATTCCCGTGGACGAGCCGACAATGACAATGACATTCCGGATTAACAATGGGCCCTTTGCAGGCAAAGACGGAAAATACCTGACGAGCAGGCAAATCGGCGAAAGACTCGATAAGGAACTCCAACATAACGTAGCCCTGAGAGTCGAGCCGGGCCAGACGCCCGAAGAATTCAACGTTTCGGGAAGAGGGCTGATGCATCTCGGGATCCTGCTGGAGAACATGCGGCGTGAAGGCTATGAGATTTGTGTGGGCAAACCGAACGTCATCCTGAGAGTCATCGAGGACAGACGCCACGAGCCGATAGAATTGCTTGCCGTGGATTGCCCGCTGGATTGCCAGAACTCGGTAATGAGCCTTCTGGGCGACCGGCGAAGCGAAATAATCAAAATGGACGCCAAGAGCGGTGCAAGCGATTTTATTCATATGGAGTTTATGATACCGTCGCGGGGCCTCTTCGGCCTTCACGCCCGGGTGATGAATGCCACCCGGGGCAGAGCGATTATGCACCATACGTTTGAAAGATACGAGCCGATGCGGGGAGCGATACCTCAACGAAAGGCCGGTGTCATGGTAGCGACCACGACCGGGCAAGTAACCGCCTACGCTCTGGATGCTTTATACAACCGGGGCTTCTTTTTCGTCGAGCCAGGCGAAAAAGTATACGAAGGGCAGGTCGTCGGGGAACACTGCAAGGAAAACGACATCACGGTAAACGCGGCAAAAGGCAAGCAGCTTACCAACGTCCGCGCCGCAGGCAAGGACGA
>CBDVBU010000317.1:0-4740 GCA_965372295.1 uncultured Phycisphaerae bacterium | reverse complement strand
TGATCAGCTTCAATGCAGAGCCAGTAACCTATCAAAATCAGCAAATCCCCGCCGCCGACGAATATAACAACATCATAGCGTGGATGTGGACATACATGTATCCTACAGATATTTCTAAAATCTATTATCAGCAGTTCAGCAGTTTTACAATCATCCAGTTCGTTGACTATGAGATAGGCTTCGGCGGCTCGGTAAACGCAGAAGTAAAAATTTACAAATCAGGCAAAATCGTCATCCAATACAAGGATTTTTCCGATGACGCTTATCTCAATCAATATACAATAGGAATAGAGAACGCCGGCGGTACGATCGGAACGCAGGCTGCATTAAATGACCGTTATTACCTTCATGGTGAGCTGGCAATAGAATTCTCACTCGGCCCCCCTTCCAGGCCGGTTGCCGATGCGGGGCCCGACCAGCACATGGCAGAGTTTCAATTGATCACTCTCGACGGCAGCGGCAGCTTTATCTACGATCCGTGCAGTGTTCTCGAATACGAATGGGATCAGCTTGTCGGCCCCGCGGTGGAACTGACCGATCCGACCGGCATGCATCCCACGTTCATGCCGGAAATCGAAGGTGAATATCGGTTCGAGCTGGTCGTCATTGGCGACGAGGATTTCAGCGAGCCTGACGAAGTGTTCATTCTTGTCGGGAACCAGCCCCCGATTATCGATGTCGGGCCAAATCAAATTTCTCCTGTTTCCGGCCGGGTCACTCTCGACGGCTCCGGTTCTTACGACCCCGACCGTATTGACGAACTGTCATACACATGGACACAGTTGGAAGGACCTGAAGTTGTCCTGAGAAATGCCGATACGGCAACTCCTTACTTCATTTGCGAAGAAGAAGGTACATACGTGTTCGAACTGGTTGTTAGTGACGGTTTTGTCGATAGCGAGCCACGTTTGATAGAAGTAGCAACAGCGTCTATAACAAACAACCAATATAATTTGGATCCGAGCTTCAGTACCGATGAATATTTTCACTATCCGGATATTTCAGGTTCAAAAGTCGTATACAGCGTCGGCCAATTCGATAATTACAGGTGGTCTATCAAAAGCAAAGACCTCGCAACCGGCGAGCTTGATGAAACGTTTCTTGGCGGCGGAATCAACACGCAACCGAAGATTGATGGTGATATCGTTGTGTGGGCCGCCGGCCCGATCTCTGCGGGCTTCCGAGGCCCGGAATGTATTGGCATCTTCGCCAAAAACATTGCTGCCGGAACAGAAGTCACTTTAAGACAATACAGCAACATCGAATCCTACAGTCACCCGGCGGTTTCAGGCAATAAAGTAGTCTGGCTGGAACATCTTGACATAAACAAGAACATCGAAAGCGAATGGACGAATACACCCTACAGTATATGCGGCGCCGATATCACCGATCTGAACAGGCCGGTTTATTTCACAATAGCCGAACATGCAGGAAGACGCGATCCATATCCCTATGAAGACTACAACGAAGATTTCGACGACGTCATAGACATAGCTGGTGATATTGTCGTATACGAAGCAGATGGTGATATTTATGGCGCCGATATCTCGAACATAAATATCATCAGGGTCTTTACTATATGCAGCGATCCGGCCCACCAGTATGATCCCGCCATCTCAGGCAACATCGTTGTCTGGACGGATGAGCGAAACGACAGAGGCGATATATACGGGGCCGACATCTCCGATACCGAAAATATCAGGGAACTGAAAATTGTCAAAGCCAGCCGCAGTCAGCAGCAGCCGGACATCGATGGCTGTCTGATCGTTTATGTCGACGGGGGAACCTCCGGCGGGCAAATCAAAGCCTGCTGCCTGACCAAACAACACAGTGTGATGGATGTAGAGATTACCGGTTATCCTTATGGGGTGGGACCGGCAATAAACGCCGATACAATCGTCTGGCAAAACAGTACTTACGGCCAGATTGAAGGCGTCTCGCTGGAGTTTGCGTATTCGGGTATCGACGGGACGGTTGAGAATCTGACTACGGGCAAATATTACGACTATATCCAGCACGCCATCGTTGCCGGCCAGGCCGGTGATATGATTGTAGCCGGCGAAGGAATCTATCGCGAAAGCATAAATTTCAAAGGCAAAAAGCTCACAGTCAGCTCGGCAAATCCCGATGACCCGACAGTCGTGGCGGCTACTGTTATTAACGGCAGCGGTCGGGTAGCAACATTCTCAAGCGGCGAAGACGCCAACAGTATCCTCAGCGGTTTTACCATAACCGGGGGTAGCAATGGCATCTACTGTACCGAAGCTGCCCCGGCAATCGCCGACTGCACAATTACCGGTAATATTAACGCCGGCATCAAGTTATACAACGGCGGCAGTCCGACAATCACCGGGTGCAGCATTGTCGCGAACGGCGGCGCCGGTATCGGGATGTATCCACGCAAGAGTGCAAGGTTCACTGTCTACAACCGGCCCGAAATCAGCAACTCTATTATCGCCGCAAACGGCCTGCAAGGTCTTTTCGGCGGCATCCCGGCAATCACCAACAGCACGATTGTCGAAAATCTCCAGGGCGGTATCTATGGCTCCATGCCGACGGTTACCAACTCCATCATTTATTTCAACGGTAATGCTCAAATAGCAGAAAGTACTGCGATAGTAACATACAGCGACGTTCAAGGCTCGTGGCCTGGGCTTGGCAACATCGACGCCGATCCGCTATTTGCCGACCCCGATAACAGCGATTATCATTTGAAATCCAGGGCGGGCAGGTGGGATCCGGACAGCCAAACATGGGTCGAGGACGACCTCACAAGTCCCTGCATCGACAAAGGCGATCCTGGCAGTCCCGTAGCCGATGAGCCGATACCGAACGGCGGCATTATTAACATGGGCGCCTATGGTGGCACAGCACAGGCAAGCATGACATTTAGCGATTAGACATTACAGAGAAGAATTTTTCCTAATCCGGCATCGTCAATCTTGTCCTTCCTGAGAAAGGGTGCTATCATATCAATCACCTGTATATCCTTTGCTCTGTTTTTCAAATTGAGTAGCTTAAAAAAACAGGGAAGTTGAAATGGAGCTAAAAAAAGAATCTATCAGAGCAAAACCTGCTCGTCACAACTTTTTGTCGGCCCAGCGGGCAAATTCTCACGGCGGTACGATTATCAACATTGTCACCGCTATAATCTTTTTCGGGCTTATTGCTTTAGCAGTCTTATGGGTAATCAAAAACCTGGGGCAAGCAGGACAGCAATATACCGACACCATAGTAAAAACAAAATACACCGCCATAACCGTAAAGTGCCAAATGAATCTGCGGGCAATCGGGCAGAATATACAAATATATGCCATTAGCAACGATAGTTTTCCGCCGTCACTGGAAGCGTTAATTGAATTCAGCGGAAGCACACAGCTATTTCAATGTCCGGACCCAGAAGGCGGGAAGTATGTTTATATCCCCGGTCAAAATAGCAGCATGCCCCCTACGAACATTCTTCTGTACGAACCCAAGCCTGTTCACGATGGGCGCTGCAACGTATTGCGATTAGGCAGGCAGATTGAATTGCTCAGCCCTGAACAGGTTCAAAAAGCGGTCGCTCAAACGCTGGCCGGCCTTAGATAATTTAATGATGTGAGAAATATACCTCTATGTACGACAGAAAGCCGGTCTATAAATTACTAGTTTGCATTACAAAAAGGGGTTGAAAATGTTGGTTTCAAACCAAAAGCCCGGAAGATTGATTTATTATGCGACTGTTCTTCTTATCCTGTTTGCAGCGATGACAAGTGCATCCGTAGCAAAGGTCGCATGCATTCGCCTTACGAGCGAACATACCGCTGACACGACAGATTTAAAACGCTTCAGGCAGTTCCACCAATGGAAAGACAAAACCGGCAACGATCTTGCTATCGCAGTTTGGAAGTATTTGTGCGGCTACGAAACAGGCCTTTATCATTTCAATGAGATTCTTGAAGGCCGGGACACATTTGACGAATACGCGACGGTCCGCGATCCACTTAAAATTCTGAACGTTTACAACATGGCTTATTGCGGGATATTCGGGCCGGTCATGGACGGCATTTTCCAGGGCATCGGCTTCGAGCAGGGCCGTTCGTTCGGCGTTGTACTTTGGAACCACTGCGCGACGGAACTCTGGTACGATCAGGCATGGCACTACTTCGATCTGGATGTGCGCGGCATTTTAGTCGATGCTGATGGAACGGTAGCGAGTCTCGATGAAGCCAGGCGAAATCGCAGCTTATGGACGAATCCCCCGATTAAGGTTGAGCCGTTTTTCCCTACAGATGAGGACAAGAACAAGGTATTCGAGATTTATCGCGACAGCAGAATTCATTATTATTATCGATGGTTCGAAGGCAGCCATACGATGGATTTTTATCTGCGCCAGGGCGAGTCATTCACACGCTTCTGGGCTACGCAGGGCGGCCGATGGAATCATTTGCCAAGGTACAATAAAACCAAATGGACCAAGGACCTCATCCAGACCGAACCGGTGGGAATGAAACCCAACCACCGGAATTTCACACGGTGGAATCACGGCAACGGCTTCTTTCACTACGCACCTGATTTGTCCAAAACATCGACAGATTTTGCAGACGGCGTTTACGCTGTTGATAATCTCGTCCCAGGCAAAGAAGGACTGCACATAAATCAGGCCGGTGAAGGGCAAGTTATTTTCGAAGTATTCACGCCCTATATTATCGTAGCAAAAATCAACAGTATAGAGGACCTTACCGACGATACGGAAGCCTC
>CBDVBU010000316.1:0-4753 GCA_965372295.1 uncultured Phycisphaerae bacterium | reverse complement strand
GTTTCCTAAACCGAAGGTCGCAGGTTCGAATCCTGCCGGGCGTAGTCGAGTATAGTTAAAATCAAGACAAATGTGGGGAAGTCCATGCGAAATCGAACCGCAGCGGTCATTGTTGTTCTTCTGGTCCTGCCTTTAGCCGGCAAATCCGGGACCGAGACGGTCATTCAACTCAGCAAGCATGTATTATTAATTCAGGGGCCGGTCAACGGTGTGAGTATCGAAAAAGACAATGCCCGCTTAGTCTTCTACGGCGACCCTTCCGGCAAAATCGAAAATGCTGAGATGGTTCTGTTCACTCACAGCCGGCGTGATGTCGTATGGGCCGGGCTCGGACTTGTCGAACGCGGCGTAAAAGCTGTCGTACCCGACGGTGATGTTGCCAATTTCACCAATGTCGAGAAATTCTGGAATGAGTTTACTACCCGCCGGTTTCACGATTATACCCAGCAGGGAACCAAGATTCTGACCAAACCTCTGAAGATCGGCCGAACCGTCAAGGCCGGCGAAAACTTTTCCTGGAGAGGAATGCCCATCGAGGTCATAGATACGCCCGGCTACACTCGCCAGGCTCTCTCGTACTTGATAGAAATAGACGGCATCAAATACGCCTTCGTCGGCGACATCATCTACGGCAACGGAAAACTGTTCGACCTGTACTCCCTTCAGGACGCCGTCTCAGAAGCTAAGATCGGCGGCTACCACGGCTGGGCAGGCCGCATGAGCACCCTGATCGACAGCCTGCGAAAAGTCGCCGGCAAGAAGCCCGACGTCCTCGTCCCGGCCCGCGGGCCGGTTATACGCAATCCTCGTGAGGCGATCAACCTGCTGATAGAACGACTCCAGGCAGTTTACGAAAACTATCTGTCCATCAGTGCGGGCCGATGGTATTTCAGGGACAATTACGACATCCTCGCCCGGCGCGTCCTCGGTCAAAATCCGAAGGTCAACTGGATGCCGTGGGCCGAAGTGATTAAAGACAAGCCCCCGGAATGGATAATTCCCATTAGCAACTCACGTCTAATCATTTCTAAAGACCGCTCCGGATTCCTCATCGACTGCGGCAGTCGCCGGATAGTCGACGAAGTCATCAAACTAAGAGAAGCAGGCAAGCTGACCGGCCTCGAAGGCCTGTTCATAACACACTATCACGACGACCATACAGACAACGTCGCCGCATGTCTGGCCGAGTTCAACTGCCCCGTCTATGCAACCGGTCCCTCGGTCGATATCCTCAAACACCCCAGTGACTATCGCCTGCCGTGCCTGACTCCGAATCCTATCACCAACATCAAAGTCATGCCCGAGGCACACAAGATGCGATGGAAAGAATTCATATTCACATTCCACGACTTCCCCGGCCAGACAATCTACCACGGCTCTTTGCTCGTAGAGAAAGACAACGCAGAAAAAATCTTCTTCATCGGCGACTCCTTCACTCCTTCGGGAATCGACGACTACTGCCTGCTCAATCGCAACCTTCTGCACGAGTCGATGGGCTACTTCTATTGCCTTAACTTCCTGAGAAAAATCCCCCCTGGAACGTTGCTCATCAATCAGCATGTCGTCGAGCCTTTCAGCTTTAACTCTCGACAGCTCGACCATATGACAGCAACATTAACCAAACGCAAAGCACTTCTTGCCGAATTGCTGCCCTGGGACGAGCCAAACTACGGCATAGATGAACGGTGGGTTCGCTTTAGTCCCTATGGCTGCAAAGCCAGGCCCGGCCGGACCGTTCTAGTCAGCTTAAAGGCATTCAATCATTACAATGTTTCCCGCACGTTTACTTTCGCTATTAATCTTCCCGCCGGATTTAAATCAGAACCCAAAACTGCTTCGATTACCATCCCTCCGCGAACCGAAAAACAGGCCGGTTTCAACCTTGCCGTTGACGCCTCCGTTCATCCTGGAACATACGTCATCACCGCCGATGTGCAGCAGGGGCAATGGAACCTGCCCCGATGGACTGAGGCAATCATAGAAGTCGAGTAGCCAGGATTCCACCCTGCTGATACGAAATTTTGGAGCTTTGTATATTATGATGCGATTCAAGAAAGAAATTGTTATATTTTGCGGCATCGCGCTGCTGACAGGCTGTTCGCTGGCTCAGAATGAGTTGCTATCGCCCCGCGAGAAAGGAAAGGCGTGGCTCAAAGATGCGAAGTTCGGCGTCTTCGTTCATTATTTGGGTGGAGGTCCGGCATGGAATGACCGAGTCGAGTCTTTTGACGTCGAGAAATTCACCGAGCAGTTGCAGCGGACAGGGGCCGGCTATGTCATATTGACGCTGGGGCAGAACAGCGGGTACTATTGCAGTCCCAACGCGACCTACGAGAAATACGCCGGATACAAAACCGGAGAGCGCTGTTCGAGAAGAGACCTGCCGATGGAAATCGCCGAAGCGCTGGCCGGCCAGGGAATCCGGCTCATGCTGTATCTGCCCTCGCGCTGCCCACAGAGCGACAAACAAGCCATGGCCGGCCTGCACGATGTCCACGAGCGGCAGCCCGCGCCGCAGGAGTTCACCGGGCGATGGTCCGAGGTTATCGCCGAGTGGTCGCTGCGTTACGGCAAAAAAATCTCCGGCTGGTGGTTTGACGGCTCATACAATACGACCGGCTGGGACGACCTTTCCAAACCTTTCAACTGGAATACATGGGCCGCCGCCTGCCGGGCGGGCAATCCCGAAAGCATTCTGGCGTTCAACCCGGGGACCCGGATTGACAAGGCGTTTACGGCTCTGACCGGGCAGCAGGACTACACTGCGGGCGAGCAGAATAAACTCCAGGTGACGCCGGAGACCAATCCTGCCCCGAGCGGCGCGCAGTGGCACATCCTTTCATTCCTCGGCACACGCTGGGCCGGTAAGGACGGCCCAACCAACAGCGACGAGTATATGGCCGATTACGTACGGAAGGTCAACGCGCTCGGCGGCGTAGTCTCGATCGATGTTAACGTATCCAGTGACGGCACGATTTATCCGCCGCACCTCAGGCAACTCATCGCTATTGGAAAGGAGGTAAACAGATGATACAACGCAGTTTTATTCATTGGCCTGCTAATCGTATATCGAGAGCGATTCGGCCGGCATTGATAATAGTGGGCCTTATGGCCACCCAGGCAGCTATCGCCGGCACTCCCGGCGTGTTCGACATCCGCGAGTATGGCGCCAAGGGTGACGGCGAGACGCTCGATACGCCCGCGATACACAAGGCTATCGAGGCCTGCGCTGCGGCCGGAGGCGGCCAGGTCCTGCTGCCGCCCGGCAGATACCTCTCCGGCACGATACATCTCAAAAGCCGCGTGACACTCTTTCTCAATGCGGGCGCCACGCTCGTCGGAACCCCGGATCTCGACCAGTACCAGCAACCTAAGATCCCTGAGTTCATGCCGGAAGCCAAATGGGGTAAGTGGCACAGGGCGTTGATCCTCGGCGACGGGCTGGAAGATATCGCGATAGCCGGACAGGGCGTCATCGACGGCAACAAAGTATTCGATCCCACCGGCGAGGAACGGATGCGCGGCCCGCATACCTTTGTATTTGTCAATTGCCGGAAGGTCACGGTTCGCGATGTTTCTTTCGCGGACTCGGCCAACTATGCCATTCTCTTCCAGATCAGCGACCAAGTGGAAATTCGTAATGTCAAATTCACAGGCGGCTGGGATGGCGTGCATTTCCGCGGGGCGCCGAACCGCCCCTGCAGAGACGTCAGTATCATCGGCTGTCAGTTCTTCACCGGGGATGACTCGATTGCGGGTCGCTATTGGGTCAATACCCTGATTTCCGATTGCATTGTCAACTCCTCTTGCAACGGAATACGATTGATCGGCCCGGCCAAGCACCTGATCATCCACAACTGCCTCTTTTACGGTCCCGGCGTCTATCCCCACCGCTCGTCAAATCGTCACAATATGCTTGCCGGCATAAACTTGCAACCCGGCGGCTGGGATGCCACAGAAGGCGCACTCGACGATGTGATGATTTCCGATGTCACGATGCACAATGTTTCGACGCCATTTCACTTCACACTGAAATCCGGAAACACCGCCGGAAACATTATTGTCAACCGGGTGACAGCTACCGGCGTATATCGGGCCGCCTCTGCGATTGAAAGCTGGGCCGAAACCAAGTTCACGAACGTGGTCTTCCGCGATATGACTGTCGAATACAAAGGCGGCGGCACACTTGAAGATGCGCGCAAGACAGTGAAATCGCCGGGTGTGGATGCCCGGTCTCTGCCGGCCTGGGGCTTCCACGCACGGAATGTGCAGAATTTGCAGTTCGACAATGTTCGGCTGCGCTTTGAGAAAGAAGACTTGCGGCCCGTATTGATCTGCACGGGTGTGGACCGGCTCATACTCGAAGACTTCAAATTTTCGCGCCTGCCTGAGGTTCACGAAGCAATGGTGTTAAACGACACCATGCATGTCCGGCTTGGCAATGCAGATTTTCCCTTGGTTGAGCCTTGCTGTACTGAATTGAAGCTGCTCGCGGACGATACTGTCGGCCGAATCATTGCAGGCAAGCCTTATGGGGTAAATGTCATAATTGAAAACGGCAAACAGGAGGGACTGGCCAAAATTGAACTCACTGCAGCCGGACAAAAAACGAATCGCTGGTTGTGGCTGCGAGCAGGTGGGAAAAAAGAGGTAGTGTTTAAGGGATTGATCGCACCCGATGCCGGGATTTATAAAGTACGATGTGGTGGCATAACACAAAACCTTCAAGTCGAGCAATGAATACTAACTAACT
>CBDVBU010000315.1:0-4754 GCA_965372295.1 uncultured Phycisphaerae bacterium | reverse complement strand
CCAACGATCCTATTCCAGAAACTTGGCGATTCCCCTCTGCAACCTCGCCTGTCGCTCCGCAGTTCTGTCAGAAGGGGTCTCCCGGTAGATATCTTCGATGTCGTCGGCACAATCTCGGATGCGCAAACACAGTTCTCGGGCGGTTAGTTGGTCGTCTTGTCGGAGGCCAAGCCGTTGAGACCAGCGTTCGTCGATGAGGAGGTTATACTCTCGCTTCGACTTGGGGGCCAGTGGTCTGAACGAGGTGTCGATCGTGTCAGCGCAAAGTCCGTCTAAATTGTGGCGGCAGGGCAGGCAGATGTCATCAGCACCCATCGCGATGCGGAGGTCTATGTCGGGATTACTTAGGATGTCCTTCGCAACCGTATGCACTGCGTGCCCGTAGGGATGCGGCTGGAACTCCGTACGGCCATCTCCGAGTGCCGTCACGATGTCCACGAAGTGATGCGGCTTGATTGAAATCACATTTTTCCTTTCGACAATACGATGGTCAGGTGCAACACATTGTTAGATTTTAGTTAATTTTTTCTGAATGCAACTTTTCTAACGCTTCACCAGCCTGTAGATTGAATTGCTGCCTTAATATATTTTTCTTATCCATAAGTATCACTTTTGAATAGCATTCAACTAAACTTTCGTACCACGCGTAGTGCTCTTCAAACAGATACGTCAAAAACGCCTACATTTTTTATCCGTAAGGTTTAGCCTACCACACATGAGCCTGTTTGCCAGCAGATATTCTGAGTTTTTTTATTGTTGAGGGCAGTGATAAATGATTGCTGGGAAGGTTTTTAGCTTCTGAATGTCGATTGTCTGGGGAATAATTAGGGACGCACTAATTATCCCGTCTTTCACCACTTTACTTTTATGTAAAAACTGGCGATATAGGCTGCGACGCTTAAAATAAGAAAGAATTTCCCTGTTTTACCAATCTTTTCGGTCAACGGACTTTTTACTATTATCGCCACGCATGCAGCGAACGCGATGCCGTAGAGAAGTCCTGTCATATTGCCATACAAGTTCCATGCTGAGCTCATTCCACTCCGATCGATAACCAGTGTTTTTTCCATCAGTTTCGTGGCTGTATGAATCCCTATCGGATCCATGAAATTGTATTTATAGACAGGCCAGTTCCAGATTATGCCACGAAAAGCGTGCAGCATGTGGGCTGCGGCAGTAATCGGAATAAGAAGCACCATGAATGCATTGAGCATGGCCCGTGGAGATTTCCATGAAACCAGCAGGCAGAAAAATAGTGGTATGAGGATGAATACAGCAAGCCCTTTCCAGTTGCCATTGACAAAACCGATAAGGAGAAGAAGCATAGCCATTTCGGAGTATTTCAGCCGTAACTTCGTGAAGAAATCAGCGAACGGCAGGCGCAGGGAGAATCTGAAGTTCGATGAGGGGCAGGCTTTCATGCAGTGTGTGCAGATCAGGCCTGACAGGAAAGCCAAAGAGAGAATGGAAGCCAGATAGAATGACATATACCGGGGCGCCGACCTGACGCCAAAATACCCTACAGCGCCGAAGAGGATGAATGCAAAGAGGGCGGTAACAATCCAGCCGCTTCTGAGGATTCTCGGCGCGCGTAATTTCAGGCCTATTTTGCCTGCCAGCGAGTTCACCAGTTCCAGAGGGCAAACGGAACACCAGACGTGTCCAATCAGTGCGGCCAATACCAGAACAACCGGCCACCAGATGTTCCATACAAGTTGACTGGCTAAATTGGTACTACCAATATATGACGCTATTTTTGGTTCGTAACTGACACAGACACTGCCGGCAAATAAGGCGGCGTAAACGAGTAACATGAAAATTTGCGGGGCAATAGGGAAATACCTCGAACATGCTATTGCTCGGAGCGGTTTTATCTTCAGCAGGTCCATAAGCGTAATCCTTTTTTATTTTTTTTGAAATGGAAAAAGTGATACGATCCAATGAGCACAAAGTATAGCGAGCTGAGTATGCAATTACCATTGAAGAAGGAGATAATGACAGGGAATTTCATTTCAACATAAAAGAAGGACAGCAAATCCCGGGCCGAACAGGATTGTGGCTGTCCCTGGTATTCTTTAGTATTCTGCTTTAGTTACCCCGTCAACGACTTAGACAACCGCCTCGATGCCGTAGAGCCGGCAGAACCGGTGTAACGACGTTGCATGTTCGCCGTATGCCATCACAAGATGGTGGCCTTTGAGGTCGGCGACGTCATCCAGTTCGTTGATCGTCGTCTCGGCGTTGGTGCGACAGCCACCCGCCGGCGGAATACCGGGACAGCCCACCATCTCGCCTGAGTACACAAGCATCTGCGGAGTGTCGGAATCGGACCGAACGGAAAGATATTTTGCGATGGTCACCTGCTTTTTAGGTGTGAACAGTACCCTGGGTACACAGCCCCAGCCGGCCTCGGCATGACTCATCAGCACATAAGGCTCCGGCTTGCCGCCGGGACCATTCATTCTCGATGCGCTCGTGCAATGCGCGCAAAAGTAGTGGTTTTTCTCCGTCTCGACGGTCGGATTGTGCTGGAATCCCGGCCTGTCGAAAAGGTATTGATAGAGCATCATCGTTAGAGTGGCGTCGAGGTCGGATTCACAGCCGGCCGGAATGCCCTCGTCGCGCAGACTCATGAAACCCATACAGGGCGGAACGTGCTTATGTGGGTGTTTGAGACCGGGAAGGCAATCCATCATTACGGCGTCGGCTTTTTCGGCCTCGACAACACGTTTCAACGCGAAGTACGCTCGGGCCGCATCGAGGATGTCCTTTTCGCCGGGCTGGACCACCTTGGTAGCGTTGCCACGGTACGCAGCGGCAAGCTTTTTGACTTCGGCCGTGGCCTGTGTCCGCTGGAATTCTTCGATGAAGCCTGTGTTTGCCACTGTACGAACCTTCGTCCCCAGGTGCGGAACCACTCGGTCAGCGGCGGCCGTTCTGGCGATATTCAGGATGCAGCTTTGTTTCATCCAGGATGCCGTGCGGATCATGTTCATGCCTTGCTCGACAGCATCAAGGTTGTCCAGCGAGTTGATCATGTACACGCCGGGCTTTCGGTGAAGCTCGCGGACGTGCCCGACTAAAAGCACACCAAGTGTGGCGAGCACGATTGTGGGGACGTTTGTCTCTTTCACGATGCGCGTGACGTGTGGGAAGTGTCCTTTCTTAAAGGGCACCAGCAAGAGACCGTCGGGAGGATTGGACTTGATCTCGTTTATGAAACGCGTGACGCTCTCGTTCTCATCCAGCGCCTGCGGTTCAACGGGGATGCGCATACCCAGCTTCCGCTCAATGGCTTGTAATCTGAGAGTATATTGTGCCTGGCGGCCTTCGGCATCGAACGTGGAGCCGGGCCAGCTATAGTAGCCAACCTTGCGCAACGACGCCGTCGGCGGATAGATAAAGGCAGCCCGTACAACGGCGGGACGCTTGGATTGGCCGGCCGGCTTCGCCAGAGCCACAGAACCAAGCCAGTGATGTGAATTGAGCGACAGGCTGGCGGCCGTGCCACTCACTGCCTGCAGGAACATGCGACGTGATAAGTGTTGACCTGGGGAACCTTGTTGTGAGTTCATTTTAACTCCTTTCCTTTGGACCAAAAGATATAATGCCATGCGCACACATCAACAACTGTATGAGGATGATTATATCGAGATTTCCTCATTTAATCTCATAGAAAATGTTATTGCACACTTTGACACTAACTATATTTAATGCAATCATGCACAATTAAAGCCGTATAACATCAAAATCTCAACCCAATTTTAATAATATTCCGGTAGGTCAACGTGTCGTGCTGCAATAAACATCAAAAAAGCCAAGCACCAGTGTCAAAGTTCCTTTTTTTCAGCGGATTTTGTGTATTTTATGGGCCGCTGAGGGCAGTGATAAATGATTGCTGGGAAAGTTTTTAGCTTCTGAATGTTGATTGTCTGATGTGTATCTTGAATCTTGCCGAAAAAAGGATTATAATTTTGGTTTCTATGGGTTTCTTCGACGTTTGCATCAAAAATGTGAAAAAGTGCTGATTTTTCTGGTGGCATAAGACGGTTTGAGATGTCTATATAAATATCAGCCACTAAATATATGCTGAAAGGTATAAAAAACCGAATATCTGAATAGGCTTAAATGCTCGCAGACCGGGAGTGTAAGTTTTTGCCAACAAAAAAGCATTTTCTTGTAACAAAACCGCACTCTCAAGCGTCTGAGAAGGTAGTTGTAAGGTGGCTCTGCCCGATAATGTGCCGGGCCGGGTCTATATTGTTTTGGCGTATAGATAAATTCTTTATTAATATAGGCATAGGATTACAATATAGTTTTTACAAACGGTTAGAGAGGAATGAAATTGCGACAACGTAAAAAGTTAGGTGAGTTACTTTGCGAAAAATCGTATCTTGACGAGTCCGGCCTTAAATTTGCATTAGCGGAACAGAAGATCGAACACCGGCGGTTGGGCCAGATATTGCTGGATCTGGGCTATGTAACGCAAGCTCAGCTCAATGAAGCACTTGCGCATCAGGCGGGAATAGAGAAGGTCGATTTGAGTAATCTTTCGATAAGCGGTGATATCGTAGGTCTTATACCGGCCGAATTGGTCAGCAAATACAATATTATGCCGTTAAGCCAGCAAGACGGCCGGTTAAAAGTGGCGATGACGGATCCGTTTCAGCCCCAGGTTATCGAGGATTTGCGGCTGGTAACCGGTTATTCGGTGCGTCGATATTATGCCGACCCGAAAGAGATGGAGCATGCAA
>CBDVBU010000314.1:0-4756 GCA_965372295.1 uncultured Phycisphaerae bacterium | reverse complement strand
TCGGCTCTGGCTTTTGCTAATTGTTCCGCGTATAATTCTGCCTTTTCTTGCAATTCATCTTCTATCTTTGCCCGTTTTTCAGCTTCAATCTCGGCCTTTTTTTCCGCCTTGGCTCTTAGTTTGGATTCGGTTTTTGCTTTCGCTTCGGCTTTGGCTCTTGCTTTGGTCTCAGCCTTTGCCTTTTCTTCGGCCCTGGCCAATGCTTCGCTATAAAGGCGCTCACTTTCTTCAGTATCAGGTTTAATTCGATTATCAGCCTTGACTCTTGTTTGTGTTTTAGAGACCGTTTTTTCTTTCGCGCTGACAATCAACTGGGCTTTGGCTTCAAGCCTTTGTTTTGCATCGGAATCGCTGATGTCCTGCTCGCCTGGTTTGAAAAACAGAGGTTCTGCAAACTGGATTGCGATTCGGTTCACCTTGCTGCTGAGGTTATCGATCCGGCAGACACGTCCGATGCGATTGAAAAATACAGTATCGAAAGAGTCATCGGAGTCGAAATATGGGATGCCAAAATTTGTTGTTATAAATTGATCCGGTTGCGGACAGTTCTTGTCGGCGTGGTAAAGAAGTGCCATACCTTTACTGGAGACGTCGACCATCTGGCCCGAGAGAGGTTTTTGCTTCGGATTCAAGGCGAACCGAGCGTGCCAACGATAACGTAGTCTCTTCTCTGCTCTTTGCTCGTTGGCTTTATCCATTTTTAGCACCGCAAAATCTTTTTCCGTCTGGGCTGAAATATCGACCAAAAACAAAGCACGAAAATAGCCCGAAGCCGGCTAAAGGTCAAGACAAAAATCTGCCGGATGATTTAGCTTTGATTGCATCTTTCCTGCTGGAATTAACGGTAGATATTGAAGATGTCTTTGGGTGGCAGCCTCAAGCGAAGCTTGGGGATGGCTTTTCTCCCCACACCATCCCCAAAGCCTGCGGCTTTGAGGCTGCCACACAGGAGAGCGCCACTTTATTGCTCAACATTCGAATTCGATTTTGCCGATAAAACATCTGCGGGCGATGAGAAGTGTTTAATGATATGCCAGAGGCCTGATAGGAAAATGTTTGATCCTGAATATCAGAATATAGAATGCTCGCAATGCCTTCTTGGGAAAATATATTTTGACCGTGAAATCGGTTACTACTGCATGTATTGCGGTCATCAGTTCAGTGCTGTGGATATGGAAATTCTCATAGAAAAGATTGCATTAACGTCCCGTTCTACGCAGAAATCAGGTAGTAGCCACAAGAAGCCGGTTATAGAGATCAAGGAACTACCCCCTCGGAAGATAAAAGTAGGGCACATCAGCCGCGACGTCATTAAAAGCAAAAAGCCTGATCGGTAAGTTTTTGATTCCTGATGATAGACAGTTTTATCGAGGCGGCATGATTCGAACATTCAACCGTCCGGCCCCATGCCGGATGCTCTAACCAAATTGAGTTACACCCCTTATCTTATAAAAAAAGCCCTGGAACATACCAGGGCTGGAGCCAAAACTTTTTTCTTGGAAAGATATTATAAAACTATTATAATCTTTTTGTACGGTTTTGTCAAGGATTATTAAAGTATATTTGCCTTTAATTTTAAGGAGACTATATGAAGTTCGAGGGACAAAAATCTTCCGGACGGGAGAAAGACGAAGCGGCAATCGAACTTCTGAGGCAGTTGACACGGAAGTTATGCTCGAATGATATCACAATTGCCAGGCTCGCGGCTTTCAATCTGTCATGGATGCAGGAAGATGGTTTGGCTATCCTTACACAGGTATTGCTCGGCGACTTCTCAAGGACTTCCAAGAAGGCGGCGGCGTACGGACTGAGGAGTATGAAGGGCAGGATGAAAAAGCTGGCTTTGGAGGTTCTTGAACAGGGGCTGAAACAGCGTGATCGCACCACCAAAGCGGCATGTATTAAAGCATTGTCTCTGATTAAAGACGGCGCTGCGAAAAAAGGTGGCTCTAATGAGAAACCCAGAGCAGGCAAGCCGAATATACGGGAAGTTCGGAGGAAAAGCGAATCAAGAAAAAAGCCCCTGCCTGAAATACGCAATCACAACAGGGGCTAAACCAGTAGCATCTGGCATTTAAATTATAAGAAACTTATATTTATGTGCCGACATTGACACTAAATGTAACGTTTTTTCCGTATATATTGCCTTTGTTCAAAACAAGCCTTCTTTTGACGACGAACTTCCGGGCGGAAAAGCTGCTGTTGGGGCTGTTATTCTTTGCTAAAAATCTGCAAAATCTCCCTTGGAACTTTAAAAATAACAGGCGGCGGCCGGATTCGAACCGGCGAATAACGGTTTTGCAAACCGTCGCCTTAGGCCTCTTGGCTACGCCGCCAATCAACATTTGCTTTGAGTTTACACTCAATTAATCCATTTTGCAATAAAATTTCGCATGTTCCTTATACGTTGGCAGATTTTTCAACAGCATTGTTACAAGCCCAAACGCCTGACTGATATATTCGGTACTAAAATTATGTTTTGGATTACCTGATATTTTGCCTGTCAGCCTCGCCTCAGCGGTATCCGAGCCGTCATTTGGTCGCCGCCCTGGCTCCTGTGGGCCTGTCTTTGACGCCAATATGCCAGATTCTCGTTGTCAAAGCAACAGATCGTGGATTACGTTTGCGAAACATTATCACAAAAAAATAAACTTTTTTCTAAAAGATTGGGAAGATTTTTGTTAACATAGAGTTAGGTGATGCGTCTTAATCTACGGAACACTGATAGCATAACCAAGGTAAGTGTCCAGCTTTGGTCAGGCAGCAAGTTGTCAATCGCTTCGGGATTTAGCGGTCTGTGAGACCGAAAAAGAGGGGAAAGGGCGTTTTTGAGCTGCTCGGAAGGTTACTCTCGCAGCCCATATTTTTTGACAGGCGCCTTTTGGTGGACATGGCGTGTGAGTGTGGACTAAGAGAGAACGATGTGAGCAGGAGGAGAAAAGTTTTATGTTTCGTAGATTTCCGTTTGTGACGTTGGTGTGTTGGGTGCTCGCAGCCGCCGTCGTGTTCGGTATCGCAGGCGCGTGCAGTCCTGAGCAGTACAAAGCCGAGGCTGATAAAGAAGTCTATCAGATTATTGATAGCAAATGGCAGGACGGCTTCGGCCATAAGTCCAATTATATAATCAACGATAGTAATATTCCTCCACCGCCTGATGACATCCGGATTGAGCGCACCGTGCCTCCATCAGGAGCGATCGGCCTTGCACAGGCGGTTGCCATAGCTACCGCGTATAACAGGGAGTACCAGGGGCAGAAAGAACACCTTTATCTAACAGCACTTGATCTTACACTGGCCCGTCATCAGTTCGCACGGCAATGGTTTGGTACTGTCGATGCCAAATACATCAGGGATAGTGAAGATGAAAGAGTCACCTCTGATGCCGGAGTGGGTTTTCAGCAGCTTTTGGCCGATGGAGCAATGATCAGCATAGATATAGCAATGGATTGGACGAGGTTTCTCACCGGTAATCCGCGGACTTCGCTGGCCTCGATGTTAAGTGCCAGTGCAACTCAGCCGTTGCTTCGTGGTAGAGGCCGGGAAATAGTGCAGGAGAATCTGACGCAGGCCGAGCGAGATGTTTTATATCAGATACGCTCGTTCAACCGCTATCGAAAAGAATTTGTGGTTTCGATTGCAAATGATTATTATCGTGTTTTGCAACGAAGAGAAGAAGTAACCAACGCTGAGAATGACTATAAAAGGAGGGTCGAATCTAAAGAACGTTTGGAAATGGAAGCCGAGGCCGGTCTTAAACCGGCTTTCGAAGTTGACCAGGCAGAGCAGGAAGTACTTAGGGCGGAGGATAATGTTGGGGCAGCCTGGGAAAGATATAAACAACAGCTTGACCAATTCAAGATAAGGTTATCTTTACCGCCCGACGCTGAGATAGAGTTGGACGAGAATGAATTGAAGGCCCTGGAAGAGATCGGTATAATCGAGCCTGGTTATGAATTGGATGAAGCGATTGAGACGGCATTGCTTCGCCGTCTGGATTTGGCCAGCAGCAGAGATAAGATCGACGATGCGGCAAGGAAAGTTGTGCTGGCTGCCGATGGTCTTGGTATGGAGCTCAACCTTGTCGGCAGCGCCGGTGTCGGTTCAACCCCCGAAACAAACCTCGACAGGTTGCAATTTCATCGAGGAACCTATCGCTTCGGCCTCGAAGGGGATTTGCCGTTGGACCGGAAAGCCGAACGCAATGCTTACAGGGAGGCGCTGATAGCGTTAGGGCAGCGAGAGAGAGAATACGAAAACGCTGTTGATATAACTAAATTAGACGTGCGCGATGCATATCGTCAGCTCCAGCGGAAAGCGGAATCGTACCGTATTACCCAAAACAGCTTAGAATTAGCTAATAAGCGAGTCGAGAGCACGACGTTTTTACTGCAAGCAGGGCGTGTAACGACTCGAGATTTGCTGGAATCGCAGGATGCTTTATTAGAATCTCAAAACAACGTTACGGCCGCATTGATAGACCATGTAATCGTAAAATTAAGCTTTTTCCGAGATATTGGCATTTTGCAGGTCAGGCCGGACGGAATGTGGGAGCAATAACAAAAAGTGCAATTGAGGGAGATAACAAAATGAAAATAAAGAACGTAACAAAGCAAAGTAATAGAGCGGTCGGTAATTTTGGTCTGGCCGGACGATCTCTTATAATCTTAATTTCCGTCGCCGTGGTTATTACTGTAGGCATATTCGGATTCTTGCGGCTAAAAGGTAGCGGCTCTGATGATTCGAATTCAGGAACGGG
>CBDVBU010000313.1:0-4758 GCA_965372295.1 uncultured Phycisphaerae bacterium | reverse complement strand
GCGCCTGTGTTGCTCAGCATGCTTTTGGTCGGCCAGACGGGTATTTTTGCCGCTGCGTCACCAAGTACCGCCTGGATTGCTTTTGCCTCGGCCAGATCATCAGCCGGCACCCCCGTTCCGTGCGGGATAATCAGGTCCAAATCATCCGGGCGGATCTGCGCTTCGGTCATGGCCTTTTCTATGGCGATCCGAATACCTTTACCGTCAGGCTCGATATGTTCGTACGCAGGATTGATACTGTTGCTTTGTCCAAGACCGACAACTTCAGCATAAATCTTTGCATCCCGTTTCTCGGCATGTTGAAGTTCTTCAAGTATCACAGCACCGGCGGCTTCGCCGAAAACCGAGCCTTTGGCGTCGGCGTCAAAAGGCCTGCAGGCAGAAGCGGGCTCATCGTTGTTTTCGCTTGTGGCTCTTTTAAGCAGGCATTGACGAATCATAATTATCGGATTGACTTTTGCCTCAACACCGCCGGCCAGAGCAATGTCACTGCTTCGGCGGCCAATAACCTGGGCCGCTTCGATGATCGCCAGATGCCCGGCCGTCTCGGCGCAGGTGATTGTATTGCTCGGACCCTGTATGTCGTGAATAATCCCGACATGGCATGCGAGCATATTGGGCAGATATTTCAACAGCCACAAAGGAGTGACCAGACCGAGACCATCGGTGCCCCATTTGCGAATATCGAACTTGCCGTCTGTCGCGCTTGCCGCCACGGCGGGAGCCAGCTCGACCAGGTCACAGCTTATCAGGCCGGCGCCGAGATTGATTGCCACACGCTCGGGGTCAACGTTGATATTCTCCGGATCGATACCCTTGGTGACAAGGCCGGCATGTATAAAGGCTTCCTGTGCCGCAATTACAGCCAGCTCGATGTCCCTTGACATAAGTTTAGTGGCTTTACGATGGGTCTTCGGCACATAATCCCGGATTTTATATTCAGGGGCCTGACCGGCCACCTTACAGCTAAAGCCTACGGGATCAAATGCCGTAATCGTGTCTATCCCAACCCTGCCGGCACAAAGAGAATCCCACGTATCACCGGCGGTTAGTCCGAGCGGAGTGATTTGGCCAAAACCTGTTATTGCTACACGAGCCGAATCCATCAATCTTGCCCCGACTCTTTCCCTGCAACCGAAAGCACATCCCGCAGAAGCGGTTCGAATACCGATGTGCCCGTGCCGAAAACGAAGTTTTCTTCCGGAAACTCTTTACCTGCCAGATTCTGGTCTATATGACTGAACATCAAATCGATTTCGGCGACTAATTTGTCCGAACAGGTGATCCGGCCGCTTATACTGGCCGCTTCAGGAGCAATCGATTCGATTGTCGCATCCAACTTGATAGTATCGCCCGGCTTTACATAGTCGAAAAAAACGGCTTTCTTGATCTTGGCAAGAATGACTTTTTCCTGAAATTTCTTTGCCTCGCCGACGAGGATTCCCGCCGTCTGAGCCATCGCTTCAATGCACAAGCTCTCCGGCATCACCGGAAAACCGGGGAAATGGTCGTGCAGATGCTCTTCGGCAAGCGTAACGTTCTTGAGCGCCACGGCACGTTTGCCACTCTCGAACTCAATAAATTTATCTATCCAAATCCAACGCATTTATCGCCGGGATACTTCTTCGCAGCTTATTGCAAATCGGCAGCCCCGCCTATATTAAAGTTAGCGGCAGATTGACTTCGAACCATCCTGCCGCTGAGACTATAAAGACGATTTTCGCTACGATGATTAAGCAGCATTGAGCTTATTCTCAACGTAGTTTATGATTGCATTGACGGTGAATAAATCACCCATTTTGTTAATATCTGGATCTTTCTCGAATTCCGACAGGTCCGTATGCGGCATCTTTTCCCGCAGTTCGGCCAAGCCCTTTTCGGTCAATTTGCCGTTATGGATAAATTCGGAATTGTTCATCAAATCCTCAGCGGGAAATAACTCTTCCCGGGGGATTTTGATTCCGAAAGCTTTTTCCAGTCGAAACACGATGTCCAAAAAGTCAATGCTCTCGGCACCCAAATCTCCCATTAAGGTCGCTTCAGTCGTAACCTCATCGTCGTCAACTCCCAGCGCCTCGATCAAAACTTCCTGAACTTGCTGTTCAATTTCGTCTCGACTCATTGCCATGTTTATTCTACCTCCAGTATTCTTAACTATGTAACAATCCTTGTTAAACGACTTTGATTCTCGGTTATTTGCCAATAAACGATGAGCTATCTTAGCAGTTCCCACCGTTTTTTCAAACTCTCAATGACCTGGGCATCTACCGCCGCCATTGCCGAATCTCCATCAGCTAAGTTAAAATGTTTCAAGGCGAACCGTGCTTCGACAATTCGGTCGCCTTCCGACATACCAACGCCGGAGAAGCTGCTGACGTTTTCTTCGATAGTCCTGGCTTTGACCGTATATTCTATCTGGGAACCGGGCGCCAGGAAACTCTTATACTTTACATTTCTTGCCTGTTCAAGCAATATCATGCTGTGAGCGAAATTTTCTGTCCGTCGCACCAGCCACGATGCCGATTCTATCAGTCCTTCCAGCAGAAGCACGCCGGGCAAAACCGGGAACGTCGGGAAGTGGTCGGCCAGATATTCCTCAGACAGAGAAACATTCTTGACCGCCTTGATTTGCTTGCCGACTTCCAGCGAAACTACCTTGTCAATTAATATAAATCTCATAAGTTATCCGTTAGCCGGTGGCATTTCCGCCGGTTTTCACTAACTACAATATAAAATCCGCAATACGATACACAAGAAGCAATTGTTTTTCCAGCCATTTTTCGCTTTTTTAGCACTTTATCTATAAAACAGAAGCAGTACATGGCGGCAGTATCTTGCTTTTACCCCCTTTTTTTGGTATAATAACCAATAGGGCAGGTTGACTTAATGCTATTATAGTATCGTCGTTGGGGCATAAGAGAGTTTCAGGGAGCGGTGAGTGTATATCAGGTTTTTAATATCAATACTGGTTCTGCTGGCGAGTCTGACGAGCGTCGGAAGGGCCGATCCGTGGAACATCATCATCGTAACCGGCAACGCCGAATCGGAACGCGGCTACACCGAATTCCTCCAGGAAATATACAGGGGCAACGTCGATGTTCATATCGACGCTGACAGATACGATGAAGATCTCAGCGACAAGAAGAAGATCGAACTCGAAGCCGCCGATCTGGTTATCGTTTCGCGGGACCTCTCCGGCAAAGATTACAATGCCGATTCGGGGTTCTGGAGCGGATTGGGCGTGCCTATCCTCAATCATAACATCAAACTCGCTCGAAGCGATGAGCATAAATACTGGGACTGGCTGGCCGGCAACGATATAAGCACGAGTGCGTTTACACATCTGGCCGTTGCCTATGCCGACGATGAGATATTCGCAGGCGTCGATACTTCTTCAGGCTACGTGGAAATATTCACAGCGAGCAAAGAAATCGACCATTCGAACCAGGCATCCGCAGGCAGTGGCACCATCGTAGCCACATGCAACGGCAGCGTTGTAATCGCCCGCTGGCTCGGTACTGAGACGCTGTATTATGATGATTCTTATTACGCTCCCGGTGCAGCTCGCGTATTTTTCGCACTGCCGGAAAAGACATACGAGTTCTTCGATGATGCTACCGAGCAGGCAATGTTGATGCTGGAAAACGCCGTGCTTTCGCTGCTGCCTATAGACCGGCCGGCCGGCGATATCGATTACGATGGCGATGTTGACTTCGGCGATTTTGTAATTTTCGCGAGCTGCTGGAAGAATTCCGGATTCACCCCGGACTCTATCTGCACCCACGCCGACCTTACAGGCGATACGGATATAGCAGCGGACGATTTGGCGGTATTTACGGATTCATGGCTCAAGGGTGTAGATACAACCGTCCCCGAACCGAATATTATGAGCTGGCAAGTCGAACCGGCGACGACCTCGACGTCCTCAATATATGCCGAAGCAACCACCGCCACCGATACTCAAAACGGCATCGAGTATTACTTCCAATGCACGTCGGGCAACGGGCCGGACAGCGGCTGGCAGTACAGCAACATTTTCGAAGCGAACGGCCTTGCCATGGGTACGCAATACACTTACAGAGCGAAGGCGCGAGATACTTCGGGCAATCTAAACGAAACCGACTGGTCAATCCCAGCAACAACCACAACATTCAAAATATTCTATGAAATTGCCGATGCCTCGGCGGCGGCAGCCCTTACGCTGGGTCTTTTTATCGTAGCCGGCGACGAGAAAAATAAACTCAGAGTATATGATGTAAATAATCCGGGCTCTGCTGCGATTGCCGATGCAAAAATCCGAGACTTTTTGAATATCGATCCCTGCCACCCTGAGACCGACATCGAAGGGGCAACCTGGTTTAACGGCAGAATTTTCTGGATCGCATCGCACGGCAGAAACAGGGACGGCAAATACTGGTACAGCCGCTATCAGTTCTTTGCAACAACCGTCACTCTGGACGGCAATGAACTAAACGTCACCGTAGACGGCAATTATACGAATCTGATAGATGACTTAATCGCATACGATTCGGTTTACAATCTGGGTCTTGCCGATGCCATAGGAGTGGTTAACGGCCACATCGACACGAACGATATTCCCGACCTTGCTCCGAAAGAAAAGGGATTGAACATCGAAGGTCTTTGCGCTGCCGCCGACGGCAGTTCCATGCTCATTGGCTTTAGAAATCCAAGGCCGAAGTCAGAAGATAAAAAGCTGGGACTTATCATCCGGCTAAACAATCCTGAAGCAGTAGTACT
>CBDVBU010000312.1:0-4774 GCA_965372295.1 uncultured Phycisphaerae bacterium | reverse complement strand
ACGCCGGCATATATGGGCAAGCTTGACAAGTGGATTCGCCGCATTCTGTTCCTTCGCCCTGGATTGTTCTTACTCCTGGATGAAATCGAAGCACCGACACCGAGCCGGTATCAGTGGCTGCTGCATGCCTTTGAAAAAATGGAAATCCACGGCAACCAGGTTACCTCCCGTCGCCGCGGGGCCACGTTGGACGTTACCTTAGCATGTTCCCACGGGTTAAACCTCAAGCAAACGGATCAATTCGATACCCCGTACAATTACGGCATCCCGAAAGCCTATCACCGAGAAAAAGCCAATCATTGGCACGTCACAGCAGAGACCGCAAAGACATCAAAAAAGACGCGAATTGCTGCGGTGATGGCTGTTTACGACGCCAATGAAAAATTTGACGTGAAATTGCAGCACATGAACGGCTGGTTGGGAGCAACTGCGGCCGGCGATTTTGGGCAGGTCGAAGGTTGGATTCGTATCGATGAAAGTAATACGCGTCCGGCAAGCTTCGCCAGCGACATCATCAACCGGCAAATCAATCTTTGGGGCCGAAGCCGCGATGGCGAAATCTTTTATGTATAAGCTTGCTCTGTTGAAAAGCTCGTTGTCATTCTGAGCGCAGCGAAGAATCTCACTGTTTCTGAGCAATAAAAGCTCAAATGGAACGGAGAGCGAAAATATCTGTCTTTGTGTCTTATGAGTTCCTTTACTTTATATCCGCGTGGTACTCCTGGAGCGATTTAATCTGCCCGGGTTTTTTCTGGAAGGCTGCAATTCCCTTAGCTGCCGCCGCGGCTGCCGCTGCTGTCGTGATATAAGGGATTTTGTATTTAATCGCTGCTTTGCGGATGTAGGAGTCATCGTATTTACTTTGCTTGCCGCTCGGGGTGTTGATAACAAGATGTATCTGGCCGTTCTTTATACTATCGAGAATGTTAGGCCGGCCCTCGTGCATCTTGAGAATGTGTTCCGATTTCACTCCGTTCTTCGTCAAGAGCTTGTGCGTTCCCTCAGTAGCGAGAATCTTAAAGCCGAGCTTCTCGAACTCCTTCGCGGTCTGGAGAGCGGAAGCTTTGTCTTCGTCCGAAATGGTAATCAGAACGGTTCCATCCGAGGGCAGCGGCGATTGCGTAGCCTCCTGCGCTTTATAGAACGCCAGCCCGAACGAATCCGCCATGCCGAGGACTTCGCCGGTCGAGCGCATCTCCGGGCCCAAAAGCGGATCGACTTCGGGGAACATGTTGAAAGGAAATACGGCTTCTTTTACGCCGAAATGCGGGATGGTCATTTTCTTCAAATCCATATCTGCAAGACGCTTACCTAACATTAGCTGCGTGGCGATAGGTATCATCGGAATACCGCAAACCTTGGATACCAGCGGCACAGTCCTCGATGCACGCGGATTGGCTTCGAGAATGTAAACAACGTCATCGGCGATGGCATACTGGATGTTCATCAAACCGACCACGTTAAACTCGATGGCAATTTTCCGGTTGTAGTCATAAATCGTCTTGAGATGTTTTTCAGGAATACTGACGGGCGGCAACACACACGCCGAGTCACCCGAATGGACGCCTGCCAGCTCGATATGCTCCATGATCGCCGGGACGAAAGCATCCGTGCCGTCGGCGATGGCATCGGCTTCCACTTCGATAGCGTTTTCCAGAAATTTGTCAATCAGAATCGGTCGCTCCGGCGAGACATCCGTCGCCCTGGCGACATAGTATCGGAGCATATCTTCATCGTGCACCACTTCCATGCCGCGGCCCCCGAGGACATACGAAGGCCGGACCATTAACGGATAGCCGATCTTCTTTGCTATCTTAAGCGCCTCGTCCAGGTTACTCGCCATGCCGGATTCAGGCTGCGGAATGCCGAGCTTTTTCATTAACTTTCGGAATCTGTCTCTGTCTTCCGCCAGGTCGATCTTTTCAGGCGAGGTGCCGATGATTTTGACGCCGGCTGCTTCCAGCTCTGCGGCAAGATTCAGCGGTGTTTGCCCGCCGAACTGCACGATCGCTCCTTCCGGCTTCTCCTTGTCGTATATGCTCAGAACATCTTCGACGGTGAGCGGCTCGAAATACAGCTTGTCCGAAGTATCGTAGTCCGTCGAAACGGTCTCAGGATTACAATTCACCATGATAGTCTCATAGCCTTCCTCGCGAAGTGCAAACGCGGCATGGACACAGCAGTAGTCGAACTCGATGCCCTGACCGATACGGTTTGGACCGCCGCCGAGTACCATTATCTTACGCTTTTTGCTGACCTCGACCTTGTCCGGTGCGTTATACGTGGAGAAATAATAGGCTGCATCTTCCACGCCGCTTACGGGGACCGGCTCCCACGCCTCGGCAAGTTTCAGCCCAAGGCGTCTTTCCCTGATTTGTTTTTCCGGAACATCCAGCAATTTTGCCAGATACTTGTCCGCGAATCCGTCCTTCTTCGCCTGGATCAGAAGCTCGTCCGGCAGTTTTTTGCCCTTGTATTTAAGGATTTTTTCTTCCAGCTCTACCAGCTCTTTCATCTGCTCGATGAACCATGCCTTGATATAGGTCTTTTCAAAGAGCGTATCAACACTCACGCCTTTGCGCAAGGCTTCGTACATAATAAACTGGCGCTCGCTGGTCGCTTCTCTAAGGAGCTCCAGAAGCTCATCGGCGGATTTCTTATTAAAATCTTTGGCGAAGCCCAGCCCGTGCCGACCGCTCTCGAGCGAGCGGATAGCCTTTTGAAATGCTTCCTTATAGTTCTTGCCGATGCTCATGACCTCGCCGACGGCGCGCATCTGCGTACCCAGCTTGTCTTCGATTCCCTTGAATTTCTCAAATGCCCAGCGTGCAAACTTTACGACCACATACTCTCCCGACGGTGTGTATTTCTCCAGCGTGCCGTCGCGCCAATATGGAATCTCGTCCATCGTCAAGCCGCCCGCCAGCATTGAGGAAACCATCGCAATGGGAAAACCTGTCGCCTTGGAAGCGAGCGCCGATGACCGTGACGTTCTCGGATTGATTTCTATGACCACGACCCTGCCTGTTTTGGGATCGTGAGCGAACTGAATATTGGTTCCGCCGATCACGCCGATTGCTTCAACTATATCATACGAATGTTTCTGGAGACGCTTCTGCAACTTAGGCTCTATGGTCAACATCGGCGCGGTGCAGAACGAATCGCCCGTATGAACGCCCATGGCATCGACATTCTCTATAAAGCAGACAGTGATCATCTGGTTCTTGGCGTCGCGTACGACCTCAAGTTCCAGTTCTTCCCATCCCAGCACGGATTCCTCGACGAGGATCTGCCCGACAAGGCTGACGGACAGGCCTCTGCTGGCGATGGTGCGGAACTCCTCGATATTGTAAACCAGTCCGCCCCCCGTTCCGCCCATGGTATAGGCGGGGCGTATAACACAGGGCAGGCCGATATTCTCAAGCGATTTTTCCGCTTCTTCGAGACTGTTTGCAATCTCGCTTCTCGGCATCTCGATGCCCAGCTTATTCATCGTATCCTTGAACGCCTGCCGGTCTTCCCCGCGTTCTATGGCGTCAACCTTTACGCCAATAATCTGGACACCGTATTTTTCCAGGATACCCCGGCGTGAAAGTTCCGCCGAAAGGTTCAGGGCCGTCTGACCGCCCAGGTTCGGCAGCAGTGCATCGGGTTTTTCTTTTGCGATAATCTGCTCGATGGTTTTGACATTTAGCGGCTCGACATACGTCACATCCGCCGTGCCGGGATCGGTCATAATGGTTGCCGGATTGGAATTGACCAGCACGATTTCATAGCCCAGCTTCCTAAGGGCCTTGCACGCTTGTGTGCCGGAATAATCGAATTCGCAGGCCTGGCCGATGATAATCGGGCCTGAGCCTATAAT
Source organism: uncultured Phycisphaerae bacterium (assembly GCA_965372295.1). Classification (GTDB taxonomy): domain Bacteria; phylum Planctomycetota; class Phycisphaerae; order Sedimentisphaerales; family Anaerobacaceae; genus JAFGPJ01. Next base: position 909 of record CBDVBU010000312.1, on the reverse strand, counting down.
CAGTACCTTGTGGATATCCTTACGTTTCGGCATTGTACGTTCCTCTAAAAAACCATGGACTTCGGAAACAAACTCAGGGCACAAGACCCAACATTTTCGTATTTGGACGATTTCCTTGAGTCTTATGACTACAATTAAATCGCCGAATTTTAGCCAAGACGAACCGACATGTCAAGAAAGGAAGTGAGATCAGTCGATTTTTCCGGTTTTCACCGATTGCCGCGTGGTATATAGAGATATATAAATCCGGTATCCTGCGGACGTAATGAATATTTAGCCCCGCAATTCATTGCGGGGTCATTCAATCAAGCAGAACACGATAATTCGCACCAATTATTTAGTTTCACCTCGGTCGATTGACAAACGTATGGTGCTTGATATGATTGGACCCAGATGGGCAATTGGTTTTATTCAACTATTCAGGAGTACTCCTATGAGCACAATCATGCGCAGCACTAATCTGTTTCTGTTGGTTCTTTTATGCACGGCAGCCTGTGTTTCGACATCTTATGGCGTCGGCGAGGACGATTTTTACGCTGTCGCTACCTATGAATGTATCGGGCTGTATTTCAAATCGCCGGACCTCGGCCAGTGCGATGTCCGGTTCAGGCAGGACGGCACATCGACGTGGCGGGAAGGTTATCCACTTGTCTATGATCCGCGTGATAATCAGTATCGCGGCAGTATCGTAGGTTTGCAGCCGGACACGAGCTATAGCGTCAAAATCACCCTTAACGGCAAAAGTCATGAGATGGTATGCAAAACCAGGACCGATTCGTTTCCCATCGGCAAGATTACCTATCTTGAAGCCGGAATCCGCTCGAAACCACTGGTTATTACCGAATCGGGTACGGCGGAAGGCTACCATTTAATCACGCCGGCAAAAAATTCAAGAGTGACGATTGACGT
>CBDVBU010000311.1:0-4775 GCA_965372295.1 uncultured Phycisphaerae bacterium | reverse complement strand
TATCTCGTCAAACTCATCAAGTTCGAATCCTTCGGCTCTAATATCAACAAATTTATCCGGTAGTGTATCAAGGAAGTTGACGGTTCCACTGGGACTGTTATCGCCTACAGCCCCACCATAGAATACCCTTTGGCCATAATAGGAAGATGTGCGCACCTGCGCTTTATACGGAAGAGCCAAAATTATATTATACGGGATCACGATTAGTCTAATAAGTACTATTCAAGAGCGGCAAATTTGATTATGATTCAATCCGGTGAAACCGGCAGTGAACCGGCATAATTTAGTATCTCAAATATCTTTTATTGTCCTTTAAGGAGTTATTCAATGAAACAGCAAATCGCAATGAGTGATTCCAGGCTGTTATCGGCGTTTATTCATCCTCTAACCGGTTTTTGGGGTTTTCTTATTTTGCTCTTAGTTTGCGGCGTTGGCGTCGCTGAGGACTGGGCGACTTACCGGTCTGATATAACTCGAAGCGGGATTACCTCCGAAACCGTTGGTCCGGGGCTTTTTCTGCAATGGAAATACGTTCCTACTCATAAGCCCAAACCCGCCTGGCCGATGCCCTCCGAAGAGCTGCCGAGAATGCACAACGACAATGCGTATCATGTGGTGATAGCCGACGGCAGCGCCTATTTCGGTTCCTGCACGACGAATAAAATCTATTCAATCGACATTGCGAAAGGCGAAGTCCGCTGGACATTCTTCGCCGAAGGGCCGGTTCGTTTTGCTCCCACTGTTTGCCAGGGCAAGGTTTATTTCGGTTCCGACGATGGTTATGTGTACTGTCTTGACGGTAAAAACGGCTCGCTCGTATGGAAATACCGCCCCGGCCCCAGTGATGAGAAAATCATTGGCAACGAAAGAATGATATCGCTCTGGCCGGTCAGGACCGGCGTCCTGGTTGACGATGGGATTGTATATTTCGCGGCCGGTGTCTTCCCGTATGAGGGACTTTACATTTGTGCCCTCAGGGCCGGCGACGGCTCGGTGGTTTGGAAAAACGATACGATAGGTGACCGTGCGCATGAACTGGAGTTCGGTGGAATATCACCGCACGGTTACCCAATCGCATCCAGGGATGTGCTGTATATTCCTTCAGGCCGGTCGATGCCGGCTGGTTTCAACCGGCATACCGGCAAGTTTCTTTTCTATGCCTCGCCGGGCGCTAAACGGGGTGGGGCGTGGGCTCTGCTGGATAACGACAGACTCATCTCCGGAGTGGACTACTCAGGCAAACCTCACAAGGTAGCCTACGATGCCAAAACAGGCAGACGCCGGGGAGATGCCTTCGCCTGGTTCCCGGGAATAGACATGACCGTGACTCCTGAGTTTTCATACATCGTTACCGGAGATGGTGTGTACGCGATCAACCGGGCGATTTACGCTGAAGCCGTGAGTAAGGCCGGCAAGCTGGCGAGAGACCGGAAAATATGGAAAAGTCAACTGGATGATTCTAAAACAAAGCTTGGCTCGGCCGATGAGAGTAACCGTGAAAAGCTTAACGAGCGAATCGATGAATTGACCAAGAAAATAGCCAATGCCGCCCGGGAAGAAAGAAGATTGAAAAGTTCCAGCTTCCAGTGGCGCTACTCAGGAAAAGGGCTTCGGTCGGTGATTCTCGCCGGAGATGTTGTTTTCACAGGCGGCGAAGGGGTCGTCGTCGGCATTGACGCAAAGACCGGCAAGGAAGTGTGGAAGAGCGACGTAAATGGTGCCGCAGTGGGCCTTGCTGCCTCCGGCGGTTCTCTGCTTGTAAGCAGCGATGAAGGCCCGATTTACTGCTTCGGCGAGACCGAAGTCTCAGCGGCAAAAGAAATCAAGCCGCAAATAAAAGCCGATCCCTATCCCGACGATTTGCTGAGCGAAACATACAAGACCGCCGCGGAAAAAATTCTGGCCGAGAGCGGCATAAAGAAAGGATATGCCCTGGTCCTCGATTGTGGACAGGGGCGCCTGGCTTACGAATTGGCGAAAAGAACGGAGCTGAAAATCGTCGGTCTGGAAAAAGATCCGGAGAAATTAGCTGCCGCCCGGAAGAACCTCGAAGCCGCCGGCTTGTTGGGAAATCGGGTCGTGGTCGAGCCTTGGGATATGGAATCTCTGCCGGGCTATTTCGCCAACCTGATCGTTTCCGATGGAATGCTGAGTACGGGCATAACCACAGGCACGAGAGAACAAGGCCGGCGTATTCTTCGCCCCTGGGGAGGTACGGTTTGCCTGAGTTTTCATCGCGATGGGCAAGTGACATGGAGAAAATTCGTCCGAGGCCCGCTGGAAGGCGCCGGGGCCTGGACGCAGCAGTACGGCGATCCTCAAAATACCGCCTGTTCGGATGATGAGCTTGTCTACGGCCCGTTGGGGGTACTCTGGTTCGGAGAGCCAGGACCGCAGGGGATGGTCGAGCGGCACGCATGCGCGCAAAGTCCTGTCTCGATGAACGGCCGGCTGTTCATGGAGGGCGAAGAGATTATCACCGCCGCCGATGCGTTCAATGGCACATTGCTGTGGAAAAGGGAGATTCCCGGAGCGGTCCGCGTCAAAGTCAAGGCCGACTGCGGAAACCTGGTTGTCACGCAGGACGGTCTGTATGTGGCTGCTTATGATAAATGTTACAAGCTGGACCCGGAGACCGGCCTTACTATCCGTGAATACGAAGTTCCAGCCTCATCCGATGGAACACCGCGCCGATGGGGCTATATATCAGTCGTTGGTAATATACTCTACGGCTCGGCCGCCAAAGCCATGAACGAAGATTACGGCGCCATGCTGAAGCGTTTCGTGGAAAACGGCAGATGGAAAGGTGTGGAGGATATCCCCGAGGCGGACAGGGCATCGTATGAATCCGCCAGGAGATCGTATCCCGGGCTGGATGATTTGCGGATGGCGGCACAAAGGTCGGGATTTATGTATCGGTCGATGACGTCTTTTGCCGGGGGTGGAGAGTTCCTTCAGAAAAACGCAGTGACCGGCAATCTGATGGTTAGTGACAAAATCTTTGCCATTAATACGGAAACGGGCGAGCTGCTTTGGCAGCACGACGGCAAAAAGATCGCCAATATAACAATCACGCTTGGAGATAGCAAAATCTTCTACGCCGACAGCGGAATATCAGGCAGACAAAGAGACCGGGCCCTGAAGAGAAGGCGAAGACTCATAAAAACGGGCGTGTACAAAGAGCGAGAAGGAGTTCTCGAAGAGCTCAGGGAAAAGGAAGCGTTTTTAGCCGGGAAGCTGAAGGAGAACAAATCGTATAGCCGGAAAGCTCAGGAGAACTACCTGATTAGCTCTCTGAAAGCCGAGCTGTTCAAAGAGGAGTTTCCCGAAGGGACTCTGACTTATGATGACGCCGACGTTAGGATTGTTTTTGCGCTGGACGCCGTTACCGGAGAGGAGATCTGGAGACGTCCCGTCGATTTGACCGGATGCTGCGGCGATAAAATGGGGGCCGCCTACAGTGATGGATTGCTCTTGTTCTTCGGCAACCACGGCAACCACGACGCCTGGAGATTTAGAGAGGGCGGCATGAAATGGCGGCGCATCACGGCGCTATCCGCTGAGGAAGGTAATATGGTATGGTCGCGTGCGCTGAACTACCGCACCCGGCCGGTCATCGTCGCCGATAAAATCATCCTGGAGCCGCAAGCCTGCGATCTCCGAACGGGCGAGATTATCATGCGGGACCATCCGATCACCGGCAAGAAAGTCCCCTGGGAGTTCTTACGACCCGGCCACACTTGCGGCACTACCGCCGCCTCGGCGAAAGGCCTTTTCTACCGCTCGGCCTGCACGGCGTTTTACGACCTGGAGCAAGACAACGGAGTCACCATCTTCGGAGCCTACCGCCCGGGCTGTGCCATCAGTGTAATTCCGGCCGGCGGGGTGCTGCTAAGCCAGGAGGCGGCGGCCGGCTGCACATGCTCGTACCCCGTCCGCTGCTCGCTGGCGATGATACGCAAGCCGGGCAGGGCTCAGCCCTGGACGGTCTATGTCACCCCGGGCGAGCTGACGCCTGTAAAGCGTTTCACTGTAAATTTCGGCGCGCCGGCGGACAGGAAGGATTATGAAGGAACCGTCTGGTTCAGCTATCCCAATCCGAAGACAAATGCTTATACCCACTTCCCCAACTACGGCGTAAAGTTCGATCTGCGTGTCAAAACATTGCCCGGAATGGGATATTTCTGCCACGACTTCAAAGGTGTCGACATAGCCGGTACCGACAAGCCCTGGCTGTTTACATCCGGCTGCCGTGGGATGCTGCGCTGCGAAGTGCCGTTGACCGATAATACCGACGGAGAAAAATCCGCTGTATATACCGTTCGTCTCGGTTTTAATGCCCTGCCGGAGGACCGCGAGGGCCGGCGAGTATTTGACATCAAGCTCCAGGACAAGGTCGTGTTGGAAAACTTTGATATCCTGGCAACGGCGGGAAGAACTAACAGGGCGGTGGTCAAAGAATTCAAAGGCATCAGGGCCGGAAGTGCTATGGTCCTTGAGTTGCTTGCCAGGTCGGCTAATCCGAATATGGACCAGGCCCCGATTATAAACTTCATCGATGTCATCAGAGAAGATTCGATAGAGGTTGCCGGAATCCCCGAAGGCGGTGCGCAATAGAACTTAATTAGTTACTGTTGCGGAAAACGAAAATCGACGATGTCACCCCTGCGAAGTACGTGTTTAGCCGGAATCTGGTATTCGCGACCATCCCCAAAGCCTGCGGCTTTGAGGCTGCCACCCATTTTCCATTAATTCTACTGGGTGGCAGCCTCATC
>CBDVBU010000310.1:0-4812 GCA_965372295.1 uncultured Phycisphaerae bacterium | reverse complement strand
GATCCTTATCAAAGACCGGGGTATTGGAAGAAAAGTACGACGACCTATAAGCTCGAAGCATATCGTTTGGACGGGACGATGATGTGGCGTTACGATATGGGCTGGTCCATCGAGGCGGGAATCTGGTACTCGCCGTGGATTGTTTACGATATCGATGGCGACGGCAGGGCCGAAGTTTACTGCAAAGCAGGCGAGGGTGATCCGCGTGATGAAAAGGGGCTTGTCCAAACCGGCCCCGAATACATAGTCAAGATTGACGGCCAAACCGGCAAGGTTGTCTCCCGGACCGCGTGGCTGTCGCGTGAAGGATATCCATCGTACAACTACTACTGCCGTAATTTTCTGACGGTGGCATATCTCGACGGCAAAAAGCCATCGCTGATTATGCAGCGAGGCACTTATAACCTTATTAAAACGAAAGCACTTGATAAAGACTTCAATCAAATCTGGTACTGGGAGTCACCGCAGGAAAAAAGAAAGTATCACGGGCAGGGGTCTCACGGATTGATAAGTACTGATGTCGATCAGGACGGTAAGGACGAATTGGTCATCGGTGCTGCTGTGCTTGACGATAACGGCAAAGGTCTCTGGACCTTAGAGATGGGACATCCCGATGTCTGCTACGTTGCCGATATCGATCCTGCAAATCCGGGTCTGGAGATTTTCTACGGATTCGAAACGCGTCAGAAAAGTGATGGGATATGCGTAGTAGATGCGAAAACCGGTCGTAAGCTCTGGGTGCATAAAGAACCCACCCGTCACGTTCACAGCCAGGGAATGGCCGCTGACATACTTGCCGATTCGCCCGGTATGGAGGTATATGCCGGAGAGAGAGATTTGAAGCAGCGTTGGCTTTATAGCGCCAAGGGTAAGCTCATTGAGTTCATGGAAACCGGTACGCTTAGCCCGCGTGCCCTTTGGTGGGATGCAGATCCACAGAAGGAAGTGATCATATCCGGAGCGATTCGTGATTGGGGCGGTGAAGTGATGCAGTCGATTCAAGGCCGTGTCATCGCCGTCGTTGATTGTCTCGGTGACTATCGAGAAGAGGTGATTACAAGTCTCAAAGGGGAGCTTCGCATTTACAGCACAACTGTGTCAACAGCCAGCCGGCGTGTTTGTCTTATGCAGGACCATCAATACCGCTTAGGAATTACTGCTCAGACTATGGGTTATTACTATCCGGCCCAGTTGGCGAAGTGATTATTGATTATTGATAAATGATGATTAGCCCGTGAGCATGGATTTTACTACTATTTTAAATTCCTCTGAAGAAACCATTGAGTTCGGTCGAAGGATTGGCTCACAACTCAAAGGCGGTGAAGTTGTTGCTGTCTGCGGGCCGTTGGGCAGCGGCAAGACGCACCTGATCAAAGGGATAGCCGCCGGAGCAGGTGCGAAGGACCATAAACTCGTCAATAGTCCCACATTTGTCATAGTCAATGAGTATGTGGGCAGGCTGGATATCTACCATATCGATGCCTACCGGCTGGATTCAGTCTCGGAGTTTGAGATGTTGGGCTTCGACGATTTCTGTTATCCGCAGTCGGTGGTTTTGATTGAGTGGGCCGATAAGGTTGAATCGGTTCTGCGGACTTTGGATTACATTCGGATAGAGCTTGAGCACGCAGGCGAAACCAAACGAGCAATACACATCAAAAATACACCCCAATATATCAATTACTCAAACTGACAGGTTTGAATACAAGTGCGTCCTCAAGTTCTTATTGTGCAGGTATTTGGCTCGAATTGTCATTCTGAGCGGAACGAAGTGAAGCGAAGAAGCTAAACACCTCAGGTGCATGATCAACCGATGCGTTGCTATAACACCGATAACATTGAGATCCTTCGCTGCGCTCAGGATGACAATGGGTGGGGCTTTTGTTTCGGCTCAGCATGACAACGAAAATCGGTCAGTTTAAGTGAATTATTGATTGTTCCGCTATTACCATTACTGCTGATTCGCCAGAGCTGTCATTCCTTAATTTGGCACGGGGAACTTTATTTTGTATATTTTCCCTGGATGCTTATGCAGCTTTCTTTATTAGCGGCATAAAGTGATTCTCGGACGTAGAACTTTATAGTTCTGATAATATTGAACGGATTGAGTGAATTATTGAAGTAATTGATGCAGATAATTGTTCAACTTTCTTTATTTCGGGAGGATTTACGGCAAACAGAAGTTTAGGCGCAGTTAAGTTGTGTATCGATTAGGTCGATACCTTGTATCGTGGATGGAGCGAGTTCATTGGATGTTGAGGTTTTATCAAATAAGTTTACTAACTATTTTTCTAAAAGGGGCAAAAAATGAAAGCTAGAAGCGGATTTACATTAGTGGAAATTCTTATCGTAGTGGTCATTCTTGGTATCCTTGCTGCCATTGTGATTCCTCAGTTTACCGAGGCCAGCACCGAAGCCAAGACTTCGAGTCTGTGCACGGATCTCCAGACGTTGCGTTCGCAGATCGAGCTGTACAAGATTCAGCATAATGATGACTTGCCTGGTGCGGGAACAGCTACGCTCATAGAGGCTTTGACAGGTCAAACAGATATTTTCGGCGCAGTTGGCACTGAATACGGTCCCTATGTCCAGAAGATTCCGTCGAATCAGTTCGTCGATAGTAATGTAATTGCCAGCGGCACGGCAGCCTCACCTCCGATCGTCGCGGATGGCACTGTCGGCTGGTACTTCAACACCGATACCGGAGCGTTTCACGCTTGTGACACTGCTGAACACGCGGCTCTTTAGGAATTCAATAAGACTGAATGTGCTGTGGCTATATGTACGGTAAGTTTGGTCTTAGCTTTCCAAAAAATCATAAGATGAGGATAAACAGGCTGACCTTGCTGAGGTAATTACCGATAGCGGGTCAGCCTTTTTGAATAAGAGGGAGTAATATGATGAAGAACGAGAACCGCTTGTCATTTATTGAGGTGATGATTATAGCGGTAGTGTTGGCTGTCGGTTCGATGAGAATAGTTCCTGAGTTCATTGAAGCGAGAGAGGAGTCTAAAACCAGCAAGTTGATCGATGGACTTCAGATGATGCGCGCTCAACTTGCCTTATATTGCGTTCAACACGGAAACAATCTTCCTCCTACCTACTCAATGGAAAGTTTCGAAAGAGCGATGACGACAAGGATATACAATAATGGCCCTTATATTAAGAAGATACCCGTTAATCCTTACAATGGCCTTGACACGGTTCGGTTTGATGGCGAACCGGCAGGGGCGGGCAAAGCCGGTTGGAGGTTTGATACGAAGGCTGGCTTGTTCCATGCAGACAACAGTGCTGCATATGCAGTTTTTTGAAAAGCCCAAAGAATCTTTGGACGATAATATGATTAGTAACTGATGCTGAAGAATTTTTTAGTTTAGAAATGGATTGGCCGTAGTGAAGTGATAGCCAATAGCAGGTCATTCTTGTTAATCATGGCAAAACACCGGATAAACAGAAAGGACGGGCAATGAAATCAGTAAGAGCATTCACACTTGTTGAAATTCTGGTAGTCGTAGTTTTGCTTGGCATACTTGCCGTAGTAGTCCTTCCATTGATCGCGGGCAGCTCGATATCGGCTAAAGAGAGCGCTTTGGCCCATGATCTGCAGATGCTTCGAAGGTTTGTTCTGATTTACAAAACCCAGCATCTGGAAGTCGGACCCGGTTACCCGAATGGTGACACCACTCAAGCGCCAACTGAGCAGGCTTTTATTGATCAGATGACAATGTCAAGTAATCCAGCCGGACAGACGGCTGCTGTAGGGACTGCTGGTTTTTTGCGTGGTCCTTACTTGATGAAAATACCCGTTAATCCGTTGAACAATTTAAATACGGTTCAGATGCTTGGTGATGCCGAGAATTTTCCGGGGAACGCCGACAACAGTCATGGTTGGATATACAAGGTATCTACGTCGGAGGTTCGAAGTGATAGCATAGGAACCAATAGAAACGGAAAACCATACTATGACTACTAACAGCCGAACTCATTACTGCTTAGGTCGGCAAGGTTTTACACTTGCTGAAGCAATGATGGCTGTCGTAGTGTTGGGTATAGCGGCAGCGAGTGTGCTGCTTCCCTTTGTTAGTGGGGCGGCCGTGCGGGCTGAGGGTATCAACAGGACTTTGGCCGCTAGGTTGGCAGGCGACCTGATGGAGGAGATTGTCAATACTCCGTTCGATCAGATAGTAAGCAGTTATGATGGTTATTCTGAGCCTCAGGGCCAGGTAAAGGATGCCGCCGGGGTGGTATTTGTCGATCCGAATTACACTAGGTTCAGCAGGGATGTGAGCTGTCAATATGTGTATGTGCCGCAGGAAAGCGGAACGGAAGACCCGAAATATATTCGTGTTACGGTACAGATGTATTATGACGGTAGGGAAATTGCGACTATACACCGACTTGTGAGCAAATGAAAAATACGAGATACAAAAGTGGTCTTACGCTGATCGAGCTAATAGTAGCTATGATTGTTACAAGCATCGTTTTAACTGCGGTAGTGACGTTGGCTTACGCCCTGGACACGGTAAATGATGCTACTGACGATACGAGTAAGAAGCAGGCCCAGATACGTTTTGCGGCGTCGAGAGTTTCGGAGCTGGTTCGACATTCCAGGCTTGTGTGTTATGCGGCCGGGGATGATTTGGCTGTCTGGCGAGCTGACGACGACAACGACAGTCAAATCAGTATCAGTGAGTTGGTCTATATCGAATGTGGTTCTGCTCGGGACCATTTGCGGTTTTGTGAATTTCCATCTTCGAATAATACGGCGATAAATCTAAGTTCAATCGGTTCATTTGCATCCAACTGGTGGTC
>CBDVBU010000309.1:0-4815 GCA_965372295.1 uncultured Phycisphaerae bacterium | reverse complement strand
AGCGTTCATTTCCTTCTGCGTCGGTCATACGCTTCGTAAATTCAGTTGGCTTGCCCGTTTTGAAAACAAGGTTGTCATCTTCAATATTCTTCGCGGCCTCCTTTTTATCCGGCATTATTTCCAGGTCATTCTTTCCAATAATCCGGTCGCGAGATAATCCGAAAGCCTCGAGAGTTTTGTTGTTGGCAAGGATGTATCGGCTTTTCAGGTCTTTGAAAAAGATGGCATCGGATGCGGATTCCACCATAAACCGGTATTGTTTGAGGTTATCCTCGATCCGCTTTAGTTCAATGCCGCCTCGCTCAAGCTCCTGAAGGCGTGAGCGCAACGCTCTGATTTCTTCAATGAGTTCTTCTCTGCTTTCCCCGGAAACAGTCATCGGCTTGCCTCCTGTTATCGCACCTATACCGGAATAATACAAAGCATTCTCAAAACCGAATCGCCCGTGTTCATAAATCGGTGTTCTTTATTCGGCGGCACAAATACCACGTATTCGGCGCCGAACGGATGCTCCTGGCCCTCGAAGACAAAACTTCCTTCTCCTTCCAGGACAAATACTTCGTGCTCCTGTGGATGCGTGTGCAGGGGTGTATGGCCGCCGGGCTCCAGCTCAAACATACGCATCGCAAAGTTCTCCGCTCCATCTTCTTTGGAAATAAGCCATCTTATTCCCACATCTTTGGCCCCATCAATTTCTACCGGACTCTTGCTGATATTGCTGCTTTTCTCGATCTTCATCTTTTATCTCCACTCATCGATGAGAAGGTCTCAACCGAGCTTCTTAGCGAGGATTTCGGAAGCGACCTTCGGATTTGCCTGGCCTTTTGTTTTCTGCATTACCTGACCCAGCAGGAAGCCTCTGGCCCTTTTACTCTTTTTGCCGCCGCTGGTGACATCCTCGACCGCATTTGGGTTGTCCGCAAGCACTTGTTCAACAACGGCCTCCAACTCACCTGCATCGCTTTTCTGAATCAGGTTGAGTTCTTCGGCCAACGCTTCCGGCTCCTTGCCGGTCTCGACCATCGCCTCGAATATCGTTGCCGATGAGCCGGCGCCGACCGTATCGGCCTCAACCATTGCCGCCAGGCGTGCGACGCCTTGGGGGCTGACACCCAGATCGCTTACGCTACACCCCTTTTCATTCGCTATCTTCAAGCCTGTCTGTGTCAGCACATTACACACCCGCTTTGGTTCTCCTCCTGCTTGAACGATCTGCTCGAAGAAATCAGCCGTCGAGCGCTCGGCCGTAAGCACACCAGCATCATAATCACTCAGCTTGAACTGCTCGACGTAGCGCATTTGCCTCTTGAGCGGCAGTTCGCACAGTTGCGAGCGGATATCGTCCAGCCATTGAGGCGTTAATTCCACGGGCACCAGGTCAGGCTCGGGGAAGTACCTGTAATCATGGGCCTCCTCCTTCTCTCGTTGCAGGACGGTTACTTCGCGCTCATCGTCCCAACCTCGGGTGGTCTTGCTGCCCATCTTCATGACCTTGCCCGTCTCGATGAACTCGTCGAGCTGTCTGTGCTCTTCGTAATTGACACTTCGTTCCAAAGCCCGGAAGCTGTTGAGGTTCTTGATCTCGACTATGGACGTTCTGTATTCGACGCCGTCTTTGGTGATAGCCAGATTGATATTAGGCTCGAAACGCATGTGGCCTTTCTGCATATCGGCTTCGGAGACACCCAGGAACCGCACCATTCGCTGCAACTCGACCGCCAGCACCCGCACTTCTGCGCCGCTGCTCATATCGGGCTCGGTGACAATCTCCAGTAGTGGCGTGCCGGTCCGGTTCAAATCCACCTGCGAGAAATTGCCCGCCGTGTGCAGATTCTTGCCCGCATCTTCTTCGAGGTGCGCCCTTATTATTCCGATCTTCTTCGTCCGGCCCGATTCGAGAGGTATCTCGATAAAACCGTTCTCGCCGAGCGGCAAATCGTACTGGCTTATCTGATAATTCTTCGGCAAATCGGGATAGTAGTAGCTCTTTCTGTCCCACTTGGTAAACATCGGTATCCGGCAGTCAAGGGCCAGCGCCGTCAGGACGGAGTATTCGTATGCCTTTTTATTCATCACCGGCAAAACGCCCGGCAATCCGAGGCATATAGGGCAAACTCTGCTGTTGGGCTCGGCACCGAATTCCACCGCGCAGCCGCAAAACATCTTGCTCTTCGTGCAGAGCTGCACGTGAATTTCAAGGCCGACTATAACTTTATATTGCAGTTCACTCATTTGCTAATAAAGGCTTTTTCCTGTGCCAGTCCGTTTCTTTCTCGAACATTCTTGCGATTCGCAGCAGCTTGTCTTCAGCAAAGGTCGGGGCCATTATCTGCAGGCCGATCGGCAGACTATTTTCGTCGAATCCGCAGGGTATGCTTATCCCCGGTACGCCGGCTAAATTAACGGCGATAGTATAAATATCCGACAGATACATTTGCAGCGGGTCGTCGATTTTTTCGCCGATCTTAAAAGCGGTCGTCGGTGCAACGGGCATCATAATGCAATCGCATTTCTCAAACGCATCAGTGAAATCGCCGCGTATTAAATTTCTGACTTTCAGGGCTTTTAAATAATAGGCATCGTAATAACCGCTTGAAAGCGCATACGTGCCGAGCATGATCCGCCTCTTGACTTCTTCGCCGAATGCCTCGGCGCGGGATTTCGAGTAGACCTCGACATAATCCGCCGGATTTTCCGTCCGGTGGCCATAATGCACGCCGTCATACCGGGCCAGATTGCTGGATGCCTCTGCCGTAGCGATGATGTAATAGGCGGCAATCGCATAGTCCAGATGAGGCATATCTATTTCCGTAATTTCGGCTCCGAGCCTCATATATACATCTATCGCCTCGCCCAGGGCTTTTTGCACCTGCTCGTCGGCGCCGGCGGTAAACTGCGGTACGATTGCTATTCTGAGCTTTTCTATCGGCTCATCGAGCTTTTCCAGGTAATCACAGACAGGTGCGGCTGTTTCGTCAATACTGGTGCTATCGGCCGAGTCGTGGCCGGCGATGACATTCATCATCAACGCAGTATCGGCAACGTTCTGCGTGATTGGCCCGATCTGGTCGAGACTCGAACCATAAGCAACAAGTCCGTATCGCGAAACCCGGCCGTATGTCGGTTTTAGACCCACTACCCCGCAGAAACTCGCCGGTTGGCGAATCGAACCGCCCGTATCGGAGCCCAGCGCAGCAAAACACAGCCGCCCCGCCACTGCCGCCGCAGCCCCCCCGCTGCTTCCACCGGGGACCCGGCTGGTATCCCACGGATTAACCGTCTGCTTTAAGCCCGAGTTCTCCGTGCTCGAACCCATTGCAAACTCATCCATATTCGCTTTGCCAATGATGACCGCATCGGCGGCCAGCAGCTTTTCCACCACCGTAGCATTGTAGGGGGCGTGGAAGTTCTCTAATATTTTTGAAGCGCAGGTTGTCGCCCCGAAAGTGGTGCACATGTTATCTTTTATCGCTACCGGCACGCCCGCCAACTGCCCCACCGGCTCACCCGCAGCAATTCGTCGATCTATATCCGCCGCAGCTTCCAGCGCATCATCTTCAAATGTGCTGATAAAGGCGCCAATGGTCGGCTCGAATTTGCTGATCCGCTCGAAAACGGCCCTGGTCGCTTCGAGGCTGCTGGCCTGACCGGCCGCAATCTTATCACGCAGTTCCTTTGCACTAAGGTTTTCCATTACGAAAAGTCACCTGCTATTTCTCCCGGCTTACCCGGCGGTGTTCGAGAAGCCAGTCATAGAGTTCCTGATTATTGTACGTTTCGGTCCAGGAATCATGGTTCGCATCGGGATAAATGGTCAATTTCGCGTTTCCGCCGCGAGCCTTGATTGCTTCGACTATATCTTTTGACTCTTCGACCGGGACAACGCTGTCTTTTGCCCCGTGGAACGCCCAGATCGGCATATCTTTAAGCACAATAGACATAATCCGATTGCCGCCGCCGCAAATAGGCGCCACGGCAGCGAACCGGTCGGGATACTCCGAAGCCAGCGCCCATGAGCCATACCCGCCCATGCTCAGGCCCGTTAGATAAATTCTCTCGGTGTCCACATCATAGCGTGCGACAATATCATCGAGCAGATTGATTAATACCTCAGTTTTCGTGGTCCACCAATCATCCTCGGGACACTGCGGAGAGACAACAATGAAAGGGAAATCCTTTTGTTTTTCGACGATCTTGGGCGGACCATGCACCTTGACCTTGTTCAAATCATCGCCTCGCTCGCCGGCGCCGTGCAGAAATAACATCAGAGGCCAGCGTTTCTGCTCCTGCCCATAATCTTCAGGCAAAAAGAGCAGGTACTTGCAGCTTAAGTTCTTTGTTATTTCTTTTTCAAACGTCTTGGAATGCTGGCCGCCCCGTTCGAGCAAATCGAATGTCATCTCACTTTTCTCCGTCTGCGTACAACCAATCAGAAATGAAGCTACAAATACAAAGCATAACAGATAAGCCACCTTCATTGTCCAATACCTCCCAATTAATTTCCGACAGCTCTCAGGCGCCGGAGCTGTCATCGAGTATTTTCGGCACTTTGAAAAATCCGGCATCCCGCTGCGGTGCGTTGGCCAGCGTTTTTTCGGTTCCGAGCGATTCTTTCACGCAGTCCCGGCGGAAAACGTTGCTGATCGGCAAACAATGCGCCAGGGGCTCAACGTCGTCGGTATCCAACTCGTTCATTTTCTCCACGTAGCTAAGGATTGCGCTGAGTTGGCCGGTAAATTCTGCAATTTCAGCTTCGGTCAGCTCCAGCCGGGCTAATTTTGCTACCTTCCTTACCTGCGATTCGTCGATCTTTTC
>CBDVBU010000308.1:0-4849 GCA_965372295.1 uncultured Phycisphaerae bacterium | reverse complement strand
GTCAAGGGATGGGGCCGAAAAGAGGTGAGAATTGCTCTGTAGAAAAACATCAGACCGGAGTTTGTCATTGCGAGCATAGCGAAGCAATCTCAAACGCAACGATGGCATTTTCTGCTTATAACGCAAGAGATTGCCACGGCCCTTCGGGCCTCGCAATGACAGTTTGTGAAGGTTTTCTACAAAGCAGGTAAGAATTGTTTTTTTGCCCTTGGAATTTTGGCTTTAATTATAGCGGTAAGAGTCTATAATGCTTCTATGTTCGTATTCTCTACGGAAAGACGAATGCAAGTAAGGAAACTTCAGATGAATAGAAGATGGGCCAAAATTTCGACAGTTTGTGTTTTGTTTGGCGTTTTGGTTTTTGCCGGCTGCGTCGAGCCTGTTCAGTACCCGGAAATAGTCGGTGAAGTGCCGTCGAGTGTGTTTCCGGCGCAATATCGCATTGTCGGCACTTCGGTTCAGAATCGACCGATAATGTGCCTTGTGCTCGGCGATGGATCGGATGTAGCCTTAATAATGGCGACAATCCACGGCAACGAACCTGCCGGAACGCCGCTTGTCCGCAGTTTGTCCTGGTATCTGCGGCGACGTCCGGAAATGCTGAACGGGCGGAAGGTTGTGCTCATGTCTGTGGCCAATCCTGACGGCTTGGCAAATAAAAGCCGTTACAACGCTAAGGGCGTGGACCTCAACCGCAATTTCGAGGCGGCAAACCGAGTCAACAGTAAGGAGACCGGGCTAACCGGACTTTCCGAGCCGGAAGCTCGCGTAATCCGGCAGCTCATCCTGGAGTACAAGCCGGACCGAATCGTCAGCATCCATCAGCCGCTGAACTGTATCGATTATGACGGCCCCGCACGAATGTTAGCCGAACGAATGGGTCAATATTGCGCCCTTCCGGTAAAGAAGCTGGGCGCCAGGCCGGGCTCGCTCGGTTCATACGCAGGGGTCACATTAGGCATCCCGATTATTACATTTGAAATGCTGCCGGCCGACTCGCAGCTTAATTCGCAGGCACTCTGGGGCAAATACGGAAGGGCACTGCTCGCGGCAATATTATATCCTGATCCCGTACGATGAAAATTTCTGTTTATCTGGGAATACACGCAGGATTTTCAGGATTCAGATTACAGTCGATCAGCCAGTTTTCAGCCATCATAGCGTAATCGAGATAATCAACTCTGCAATCATCATTTAAATCCCCGGCAAGATGGTATAGGCATGGCTCTTTCCTGATGGCAAAACTCTGATAGTGTCCCGTGGCGATGGCGATAAAATCGTTGCCTTCCGGAGGTGTCGCCTGTCCGTACTTGTTTGCCCCCCCCAAGCGACTATGGAACCGTCAGATTTAAGGGCAAGACCATGGCTGTTTCCGGAGGATATGGCTACGAAATCACTGTTTTCCGAAGTCACTGTCTGAACATCTGCGATGCTGCCCCAACCAACGACTGAGCCGTCGTTTTTCAAGGCAAGACCATGACCGTATCCTGCAGCTATGGCTACAAAATCATTGCCATCCGGTGGTTCTGCCTGCCCATACCTGTTATCGCCCCAAGCAACAATGGAACCATCAGACTTCAAAGCAAGAGTGTGAAAAGTTCCTGCGGATACAGCTATGAAATCACTTGAATCGAGTTCTTTGGAATCGAATGTGACCAAACCCCAGCCGACTATTGAACCGGCATCGGCAGCTTTTACTACTGCTGAGCAGGCCAGTATACTCAGCATAAAAAGAGTAATAACCTTTGCATTTCCCATATTGGTTCCCTCTTGATACAAAAGTATTAAATTCTAATATACCAGATTATAGGACACAAAGCAAGTTAATCTCGGTACATCTACTGTGATATTTCCCGTGAGTTTTTGTGATATTTCGCTAAAATAGTGCGATTGATATGGGAATATTTAAGTTAAACAACCAGTTTAAGCCTTCCGGCGACCAGCCTCAAGCCATAGACCGGCTCGTGGAAGGTTTGCATACCGGCAGGAAATTCCAGACTCTGATGGGCGTTACCGGCTCCGGCAAGACCTTCACAATGGCGAATGTCATCGCTCAGCACAACCTGCCGGCCCTTGTCGTTTCCCATAACAAGACTTTGGCCGCCCAGCTTTACGAGGAATTCAAAGAGCTTTTCCCTGAAAACGCAGTCGAGTATTTTGTCAGCTATTACGATTATTATCAGCCGGAAGCGTATATTCCCCAGCGGGATATCTACATCGAAAAAGACGCCTCGAAGAACAGCGACCTCGACCGGCTACGCCTTTCAACTACGACCAGTCTTTCAACCAGAGATGATTGTATTATCATCGCTTCTGTCTCCTGTATCTTCGGGCTTGGTTCGCCCGATGATTACAAGGCCAGCGTTGTGGCAATTCGAAAGGGAGACCGCTGCGATAGGAATGACCTCCTGGGCAGATTGGCGGATATCCAGTACACAAGAAACGACATCGACTTTCAGAGGGGGACGTTCAGGGTCCGCGGCGACGTGGTCGAACTGCATCCTTCTTACGAATCCTTTGCTGTTCGCATTGAATTCTTCGGCGATGAAATAGAGCAGATAAGTTATATAAACCCTGTGTCGGCGGAAACTCTCGCTGTTGAAGATCAGGTTTTCATATATCCGGCCCAGCACTATATTATGCCGGGCGAGAGAATCGAATCTGCTATTGAAAGCATACAAGCCGAGCTTAAACAGCACCTAACAACACTCCGAAGCGAGGGCAAGCTGCTGGAAGCCCAGCGGCTGCAGGCCCGGACTATGTACGATGTCGAAATGATGCAGGAGATTGGCTATTGCAGCGGAATAGAGAATTACGCAAGGCACCTGGCCGGTCTGAAGCCCGGAGCGAGACCCTATACGCTAATCGATTATTTCCCGGAGGATTTCCTTTTGTTTATCGACGAATCTCACGCTACGATTCCGCAGGTGCGGGCGATGTGGGCCGGCGACAGAAGTAGGAAAAGCGTCTTGATAGAGCACGGCTTCAGATTGCCCAGCGCGCTGGATAACAGGCCGCTGCGTTTCGAGGAATTCCAGGAAAGATGGGCAAAGGTTATATTCGTTTCGGCAACACCCGCTCCGTTTGAGTTGGAGCTGTGCAATCATGAAGTGGTCGAGCAAATCATCAGGCCGACCGGGCTTCTGGATCCTGATATATTCGTATATCCGGCCAGCAATCAAATTCCACACCTGCTCGGAGAGATTGAGAAACGAGTTGCGAGCAAAGAGCGGGTTCTGGTTACGACCTTGACGAAAAGGATGGCCGAAGACCTTTCGAGCTACATTACGAAAAAAGGTTTCAAATGTCGTTATCTGCACAGCGAAATCGATACGCTCGAAAGAATTGAGATACTCCGGGACCTGCGTCGCGGCAATTTTGACGTGCTGGTGGGCGTTAATCTGCTTCGGGAGGGCCTGGATTTGCCGGAGGTCTCAGCCGTCGCCATCCTCGATGCCGACAAGGAAGGATTCCTGAGAAGCCGGACTTCGCTTATTCAAACCATCGGCAGGACGGCACGAAATGTCAACGCGAGCGTTTTTCTGTACGCCGATAAGGTTACACAATCGATGCAGAAAGCTATTGACGAAACAGAAAGACGTCGTAAAATTCAGTTGCAATATAACAAAGAGCATAACATTACGCCCGAAACGATAAAAAAGGAAATCCGCAGGAGCCTGACCGATCAGATAAAGGCAAGGCAGACTGCCCGCCAAGCGGTTCGTTTTGGCGATTCGGAGTACGAGAAGGTCGAATTGGCTTCTCAGATTGAAAAGGAAATGCTCGAAGCAGCACAAAGTCTGGATTTTGAGAGAGCTGCTTTTTTGAGGGATCAGTTGCGTGAGTTGAAAGAACTGCCCGAACTGGTTCTGGTTAACTCAAGAAAAAAGAAAAGTGACTTCTTAGCAACGAAAAAGCTAAAAAGATACAATAAGAAAACTCCTTCATCTGGAAATTCGAAATAAAAGGAAAAGAGAACAATGAAACAACTTAATCTTGCAAAAGTACGGCCTCTTATCCAAATGGCAATTGAAGAAGACCTTGGACAGGGTGATAAGACAAGCGAGCTTCTGTTCAAAGATGATACCACAGCGAAAGCGACAATTATCTCACGTGAAGAAATCGTCGTGTGCGGAATGGCTATTGCAAGGGAGATTCTCAAAAGCTATGACGAAAGACTCGATCTGAATGTGCGCATCGACGATGGCGAATCAGCCCACGTCGGAAGCAAACTCGGCATAATCGAAGGGCCTTTGCGCTCTATGCTAAGCGCCGAACGGGTCATGCTCAATTTTATCCAGCGGCTGAGCGGTATTTCTACGACAACGAGGAAATATGTCAGGGCGATTCAGGGCAAAAAAGCAAGAATTTACGATACGCGGAAAACAATGCCGGGCTGGCGGCTGCTCGAAAAGTATGCGGTCCGCTGCGGCGGCGGTTACAATCATCGGCTCGGATTGTATGACGGAATTCTGATTAAAGATAACCATCTGGCACAATTAGGCAGGGACTTCCAGCACAAGCTGCGGGACATTGTTGCTGAGGCAAAAAAGGTCAAAGGCGTCAAATTCGTTGCTGTGGAGGTTGACCACGTTGATCACCAGCTCAACTATGTCCTGGAGATTCCGGGTATTGACATTGTGCTGCTCGATAATATGGGCCAGTGGCAGTTAAAACATGCCGTCGAGATGCGAGACCAAATGTGCGGCAAACATAAAAAGCCGTTGCTCGAAGCATCGGGTAACATAACGTTAAGCAACGTCTCTGCAATCGCGCAGTGCGGCATTGACAGAATCGCCATAGGTGCGATAACTCATTCGGCAAAAGCCGTTGATATTGGACTCGACAG
>CBDVBU010000307.1:0-4856 GCA_965372295.1 uncultured Phycisphaerae bacterium | reverse complement strand
ATGAAATCGGACGTTTTCTGGAATGATGTCCAGAAACAATTGAGCCGGAAAAGGCCGGCAAAAGAGCCGGCAGAGAAACGGCAGGGCTTGAACGAGGGCGAAACCGAACAATGGCTTGAATTTTTTGGTTTTGGGCAGTAACTTTTTTGCCGATACATATAAGCGCAATTCTCCTTCATTTTCACGATTCTCAATTCTGCAAATTTTCTATTGCTTAATCCAATGAAAGGTTGTATAAGTGCGGTTTTGGGTGCCCAGAGCACCGCATAAAACCGATGTAGTTAGTTCTTTTTGCCCATATACATCAGGTTGCACCGAGGTCCGGAGCGTGATTTGCGGATCTGCTGATGAGGGGCATTTTAATATAAGTGATTGATAATCTGTATCTTATGAAAAGTGGAGAATTCATGAAGCGTAAAATGGTTACTATTGACGGTAATACAGCGGCGTCGTATGTGGCGCACGCTACGAACGAAGTAATTGTAATATATCCGATTACTCCAAGCTCACTGATGGGGGAAATTGCCGATGCAAGGACTGCCAAAGGCGAGGCTAATATATGGGGTACGATCCCTTCGGTTACGGAGATGCAGTCCGAAGCTGGCGCAGCCGGGGCCGTGCATGGAGCACTTGCTACCGGGGCTTTAGCGACGACGTTTACGGCTTCGCAGGGGCTATTGCTGATGATTCCCAATATGTACAAAATTGCCGGCGAACTGCTGCCGACAGTCTTTCACATCTCCGCCCGTGCGTTAGCCTGTCAGGCGCTTTCAATATTCGGCGACCATTCGGACGTGATGACTTGTCGCGGGACCGGCTTTGCAATGCTCTGTTCAAACAGCGTTCAGGAGGTTATGGATATGGCGCTGATTGCGCAGCAGGCAACGCTGGCATCGAGCGCACCTTTCCTGCATTTCTTCGATGGTTTCAGGACCAGCAATGAATTGCAGAAGGTCGAAGAACTGACACTGGATGATATGCGTGCGATGATCGACGAGAAGCTTGTTGCCCGGCAGAAGGCGCGGGCCCTAACGCCCGACAGGCCGATGATTAGCGGCACAGCCCAGAATCCCGATGTTTTCTTCCAGGGCAGGGAAACAGTGAACAAGTACTATCTGGCCACCCCGCAGCTTGTTCAGGAAGCAATGGACAAATTCGCAAAGATTGTGGGACGGCAGTACCATTTATTCGATTATGTGGGAGCGAAAGACGCTGAGAAAGTCATCGTCATGATGGGCTCGGCAGCGGATACGACCCATGAAACCGTTGAACATTTAGTTGAGATAGGCGAAAAGGTCGGCCTGTTGAAGGTGAGGTTGTTCCAGCCATTCAGCACGAAGGACTTCATTGCCGCTCTGCCGGAAACAACGACGAAGATCGCCGTGATGGATCGGACGAAGGAGCCTGGCTCCATAGGCGAGCCGTTGTACATGAATATCCGGACGGCCGTCGGAGAGGCTATGGGCAAGGGCGAAGCGCCCTTCAAGGGCTATCCGGTCATTGTAGGCGGTCGATACGGGCTTGGCTCCAAGGACTTTACGCCGGGGATGGTCAAGGCCGTCTTCGATAATCTCGATGCGGACAAGCCCAAGTATGAATTCACTGTGGGTATCATCGATGACGTAACCGATACGAGCCTGGATGTGGATGAGTCTTTTGCAGTTTCTGACGAAGGATACTTCTCGGGGTTGTTCTATGGATTAGGCTCGGACGGGACGGTTGGTGCGAACCATAACTCGATCAAGATCATCGGCGAACAAACGGACAATTACGCCCAGGCGTACTTCGTGTATGATTCGAAGAAGGCCGGCGCCGTAACAGTGTCACACCTGCGGTTCGGAAACAAGCTGATTCAAAGGCCTTACCTGATAAGTAAGGCCGATTTTATTGCATGCCACAACCCGGTGTTTCTGGAACAGTTCGACATGCTGACGCCGGCGCGGGAGGGCGCGTCGTTCCTGCTGACCAGCAGCCACGGTTCGGATGAAGTCTGGGATACGCTGCCGCAGGAAGTCCAAAAGCAGATTATCGATAAGAAGCTGAAATTCTACGTGATCGATGCTATCGGAATTGCTCAGGAGCTTGGTCTCGGCGGCCGGATCAACGTGATTATGCAAACGGCGTTTTTCAAGATCAGTAATATTATTCCGCTTGATACGGCAGTTGTAGCGATTAAAGACGCGATTAAAAAGAGCTATGGCAAAAAGGGCGAGAAGATTGTCGAGATGAACAACGCAGCGGTTGATGCCGCACTCGATAAAATTTATGAGGTAAAGGTTCCAGACAAGGTTACGAGCAAGATCAAGATGCGGCAGTTGGTGCCCGACGATGCTCCCGATTTTGTCAAGAATGTTACAGCCGAGCTGATGGGATTTCATGGCGATAAGCTGCCCGTGAGCAAGATGCCGGACGACGGCAAATTTCCGACGGGCACGACCAAATTCGAGAAGCGCAACGTAGCCGTGAATATCCCGGCGTGGGAGCCGGACGTCTGCATCCAGTGCGGCACATGCTCTTTTATCTGTCCGCACGCGGCAATACGGATCAAGGCGTACGATCCGAGCTATCTTAAGGGTGCTCCGAAGACATTCAAGAGCGCCGACGCAAAGGGGAAGGACTTTACAGGGATGAAGTTCACCGTCCAGGTGGCTCCGGAAGACTGCACCGGCTGCGGAGCGTGCGTGCAGGCATGCCCGGCGCAAGAGAAGGACAAAGATAAAAAGCCAACCGGACGTAAGGCGATCAACATGACGACGCAGGAACCGCTCAGGGAGGCAGAGCGGGATAACTACGCATACTTCCTTGCGGTTCCGAATACCGATCCGAAACTCTTCAAAACGGCAAGTGTCAAAGGCAGCCAGTTGATTGAGCCGCTGTTCGAGTATTCCGGCGCTTGTGCCGGTTGCGGCGAGACAGCTTATGTCAAGCTGCTGACCCAATTGTTCGGTGACAGGGCGTTCATCGGAAATGCGACCGGCTGCTCGTCGATTTACTGCGGCAATCTTCCGACAACGCCATTTACGACACGTGCCGACGGCAGAGGCCCGACCTGGAGCAACAGTCTGTTTGAGGATGCGGCCGAGTTCGCGATGGGAATGCGACTGACCGTCAGCAAATTCACCGAGCGGGCGCTGTGGCTGCTGGAGAAAGTCGCCGAGAAAGGCTGTGTCAAAAAGGAGCTGGCCGGACAGGTTCGCGAGGCGACGCTGGCCAGCGATCCGGCACAAGAAGCGATCGAACAACAGCGGGCCCGGGTGGAAGAGCTTAGAAAACAACTTGACGCCGGCGATTGCGACGAGTGTGGGTATCTGCAAGACTTAGCGGATTATCTCGTCCGCAAATCCGTCTGGGCGATGGGCGGAGACGGTTGGGCCTACGATATCGGATACGGTGGGCTGGACCACACGCTGGCAAGCGGGGTCAACTTGAACGTGCTGGTTCTGGATACGGAGGTCTATTCCAATACGGGCGGCCAGATGTCCAAATCGACGCCGAGAGCGGCGGTAGCCAAGTTCGCGGCGGCCGGAAAACCCATGCCCAAAAAAGACCTCGGACTTCTGGCTATGACCTACGGCAACATTTATGTCGCAAAAGTGGCGATGGGCGCAAACACCAATCAGACAGTCAAGGCATTCGTCGAGGCCGAGGCATATCCGGGACCTTCGCTGATTATTGCTTACACGCACTGTATCGCCCACGGCATTAATATGACGCTGGGTCTTGAGGAACAGAAGAAGGCCGTTGCCTGCGGGCACTGGCCGTTGTATAGATTCGACCCGAGACTTGCAGAACAGGGTAAGAATCCGCTGCAGCTTGATTCGAAAGCTCCGACGATAGAATTCGAAGAGTATGCTTATGGCGAGAATCGCTATCGAACGCTGAAGCAGTCGAAGCCGGAAGTTGCGGCACAGTTAATCAAACTTGCAAGTAGCGATGCGGTAAAACGATATGCTCTTATGGAGCAGCTTGCAAATCTGAATTGCGATGAATAACCGGAAATAGGAGGCTTGGAGAAAATGAGAAATCGGATATCAGAAACAATTTGCCTGGTTCTTGTAGCGGTTTTTGTCCTCGCAGGTTGTAAGCAACAATACGAAGAAGACGCGGATGTTTTGGCTCGTAGTCAGGAAGTTACAGCGATTTCTGTCCCGTCCGATCAGGCGGCGCTGGCGATTAAAGCAACGGGCGGATTGAATGCCTGGAAGAAGACTACTCAATTGCAGCTTGATTGCGTGGTTACTTTTTATCAGCCGGACGGCAGTTTCTACCTGACCGAGCAGCGTTACGAGGTTCATCCCTGGTTAAATTCCATTCAGATATCAGCCGACGAGCCTCAAGGGGCGTTTGTCTGGAGACTTTCGAATGGGCAATTTAACGTCCTGCGAGGTGCCGGTCAAATTGATGCCCTGCCGAAAGCGGTGCCGAGTCGCTGTTTTGCAGAAGTGATATTGAGTATCATAACAGCCCCGGCACGATTATTGGACGGATCGGTTGAGTTTTCCAAACAGTCCGCTCCGGTCAAAATACAGGGGAAATGGTATTACCCGATTGACAGACAAAACAAGGATGCTGCCGCCCGTATATCTGAAGCGGTTTTCTATCAGGACAGGGACAGCTCTTTAGTCGATATGATTCGGCTTGCCTGTTTGAACACAGGGGCGGCTCACGAAAAGACCATACAATATGTACGTGGCTACGACTATCAAGAAGTTGAAAAGAATGGCCCCCTTGTCCCAACCAGGATAGAGATATTCGAAACTGACGCCCGGGACCGTTCGCAAAAGCGGCTGGTTAAAATAGACTGCCACACGGTAAAACGCACGCAATAAAATACCAGGAAGGTCAGGCCATTTAGA
>CBDVBU010000306.1:0-4894 GCA_965372295.1 uncultured Phycisphaerae bacterium | reverse complement strand
CACCGATAAGTCGCCGGGATTTGTTAACGGTGTGCTCGATGCCATCCTGAAAAAAATCGTGCCGCGTGACTGACAACTCGAATGATTTGACACAAGCCGCGAGCGGCAAGAAAAATATTATGAGAACGATCGCAGTATTAAACCAGAAAGGGGGAGTGGGTAAGACCACAACGGTGGCCAACATAGCGGCGGCCCTTGCCGCGGCCGGTTCACGGGTCGTCGCGATCGATCTCGACCCGCAGGCCCACCTGACAATACACCTTGGTCTGGAACCGCAAATCGTCGAGGCCGGCTCGTATAAAGTTCTGACACAATCAGCCCAATTCGAAGAGCAAATTATGCTCGTGCGTCCCAATCTATGGCTGCTGCCGGCGAATATCAACCTGGTCGGCGCCGAAAGCGAGCTGGTAAGTGTGGTCGGAAGGGAAACCATTCTGCGAGAGGCCCTCGAATCAAGTGACGATAAGTTCGATTATTGTCTTATCGATTGTGCGCCTTCTCTTGGCCTGCTGACTCTCAACGCCCTGGCAGCCGCCGAAGAGGTTTTGATTCCGCTGCAACCGCATTTTCTCGCCCTGCAGGGATTCGGGCAACTGCTCCAGACAATCGAGCTTGTCAACAAAAGAATCAATCCTAACCTGACGGTCAAAGGGGTTTTGCTTTGCATGTTCGACAGCAGAGCGTCACTACCCAACGAGGTCAAAGCCGATATCGAACAATTCCTCAACAACGCGCGCGGAACCAACAGCGCATGGGCGCAGGCGCAGATTCTGCCAACGTTTATCCGGAGAAATATCAAGCTTGCCGAGGCGCCCAGCTACGGCCAGACAATTTTCGAATACGAGCAAAATTGTCACGGCGCCGAGGACTATAAGAAAGTAGCGGAATTCGTGCACGCCCAGTTCCAACCGCCGGCACAAACCGAGATACCGCAGCCCGATACCGCTAATGAGATTCTGAATGAGCCCGATTCTCCGGAACCTTCACCACTGCAGATACAACCGCCGGAGTTCGACGAAAATCCTGATGAGCCCTTAGCGGATCCCGAGCCGGTATCGCAGGTGCCGCTACGGCCGCTCGCAGAGCCTGCCGGAAATGACGAGAGCCAAAGCAAGCCTCCATTCGAAATCAGATCGACCCGGCAATCCGAACCTCAACCACCAACCGAATTTACACCAACGAACAGAGACCCAAACCCTCCCGAAACCGGACACGGCGAATATTGATCCTGCCATCCAGAGAACGCCCGAATCCTAAATCAACCTTAAGCACGTGACAAAGTCGTTTGCGCAGCGTTCTTATTTTTGTCCGCCCCGGCCGGTCGTTTTATTCAGCAATCCGCGCCCTTTCATCCAGTCGGCGCAGCGGATCATCCAGCTCGAACAGGCGCCCTTGCCGAGGCCCGGGCCGAATCCGTGGCCCCCTTTTTCGTAGATGTGCATTTCAGCAGGGACCTTGGCCTTTCGCAGAGCAAGGTAGAAAGCGATGCTGTTCTCGGGCGGTACCCCCTTATCATCGTTGGCGTGAACCAGGAACGTGGGAGGTGTATCAGATGTCACCTGCTTTTCGTTTGAAAAGTTCTCTACCAGACTCCCATCGGGATTGTCACCCAGCAGATTTTTTCGAGAACCCTTGTGAGTGTACCATTCGGTAAATGATATGACCGGATACATGAGGATCATAAAATCGGGCCGGCAACTGCAACGGTCTATTTCATCGGCAGGCTCGCCGTATCGGTTCTTGAAATGCGTACCTGCACTCGACGCCAGATGTCCCCCTGCGGAAAAGCCGATTATACCGATCCTGCCGGGATCGACGCCCCACTGTTTTGCCCGGCTGCGAACCGTTCTGATTGCCCGCTGGGCGTCCTGTATTGGTGCAGGATGACCGTAGCCGGCTCCGCTGTTGCTGTGGCGGTACTTGAGAATAAAACCGGCCACGCCGATCGAGTTGAGCCACTCGGCGATCTGATGTCCCTCGTGGTCCATCGCCAGATGGCCGTAACCGCCGCCGGGAAATATCACCACCACGGCACCGGTCGCTTTTTCCTTTGCCGGTAGATAGATAGTCAGCGTAGGTTTATCGCCCTCGTCGCTGCCCTTGGCGCCCGGAGCGTCATCCGGCCAGAGCAGCTCGACCTTATGCGAGGTTGCCGCTTGTACGGCCGGCACTGTCACGGCAAATATCATCAAAGTAATTATGCAAACAAAAGCGATTCTAATATCACGATTCATCTCGTTCTCTCCTAAAGAAGGCCATTAATTTTACCCGGAGCATAATCCGTGTTTTATAAAAAATCTTGTGTTTTTTCATCGTGGTCTTAGTCAGGCTTTTTTATCAAATCACCTGTTGCGGATGTTGCAATCGGTCTTTAATGAAGTTTAGAAACTCGGCGGCATAACTCTCATCGATGACTCTGCGGTCGGCGGCAAGAGACAAACTGAGTATTTTTCGCACTGTTATTTCGCCGTCTCTGCAAACAACCGTGGCCACGACGTTACCGACGGACAAAATCGTACTGGCCGGCGGCGGGACAATTCCCAAAAAAGAATCTATGCCGTACGCGCCGAGATTACTCAGCGCGATCGTCTCGCCTTCCATTTCTTCCAGCGTCAGCTTATTATCTCGTGCTTGATCCGTCAGCAGCTTCTCCTCGCGGGCGATCTCAGGCAACGTTTTATCTCCGGCATCTTTCACCACCGGCACAACAAGACCCTGCGGAGCGTTGACCGCAAAGCCAACGTGAACGCGTTCGGCAATTTTTATGCCGTCATCTTGCAGACGACCGACCACAAGAGGATATTTTTGTGCCGCCATGCCCAGAATGTGAATATAAAAGGCATTCGTGGTTATTCTTACGCCTAACGATTTCCTGAGTTTGGGCCGAATGGCCATCAACTCGGTTACATCCGCTTTGGCTTCGAGGTAAAAGCAGGGCTTGCTCCGCTTGGATTTTAACATCCTTCGGCCAATGAGCTTCTGTATCCTGGTTAATGGGATATGATGCATCTCGAACATTATAGCCCGGCTTGCTGCCTTTGCAACCAAGAAAGGATTATGTGATTTATGGCAAAAAGAGAGAAATTTCAAGTACTTTTATATGACCTTGCCGCGTAATGGAAGAGTATGACCGGCTTACCTTTTTAATGTAGGGCGTTTCTTGGCAGATAGAAGCTACCGGGACCGATGCCGAGGTCGTCGGGATAAGGTTCGCCTATTTCGGGCTTCATTATGACCTTCATAGTCAATGTATCCGAGGCCGAATATGTCTCTACATGCCCATCCGAGTAGCCGGCGTGCAACTTGATCTCGGGCGCATCCGAACCGGCAACACTTTCGCGGGACCAATATGCCGAGGAGAGCTGCGTTCCTTCCGTGATCGAAGAGCCTGCGAACTTCTCACAACTACCGTAAGAGTTCAAGCTTCGATAATGGTCGTAGCCAAAGTAATCACTGACCAGCAGTTTGCTCCGCCCCCGGCCGGATGCGGAACTTTGCGGCCCATTGAAAAGATAGTCCCTGTCTTCGAGGTAACCCGTATAGTTCCAGTAAAAGCAATACGTTCCGCTTAACGGGTCTTCCACAGGCAGCGTGTCCGGATTGTCCCACTCGTCGCCGGCGTCCCAGGCCACCTGAAGGTACTCGTATTTCCGCGGTGCGTTGGGGCAATACATCATGCCGGCATCCGCAATATAGGGCCGCAGGTAAGCACTCATGGAACGATGGAAACGGGGGCTGCGCGCGCGACAAACCGTCAACATCATCGGTTCCGCCCAATTCCACAAGTCCTCCCCTCTGGTCGCAACCGATTCCGGATACTGCTCGTTATTATCCGAAGCAAAAAGGCTTACTCCGCTGACAATCCCGCGCTGGTTGCCGATCCCGATCAGCGTTCGGGCCTGGTACCTGGCCTTACCCAGTACCGGCAGCAAAATGCCCATCAAAGCCGAGATTATGGCAATCACCACCAAAAGTTCTATTAGAGTAAATGCCTTTTCTTTGCGCATGACATATCGCTCTTATTATATACTGCCTTAGTAATCTTTTAAACCCCTCATCCATTCCGGCCAGTCTTCGGGCTGGGCGCCGCCGGCCCTTGTCCAGGGCCCTGCCGTATCGAACTGGCGGCTCCATTCCAATGTCCACAATTCTTTGAGCCCGATTTTTCTAACTGACCAATCGAGGAAAAGACCGTTCACGTGTCCGTTGTGCCGATCAATGCAAAATCGTGCCATGCCACGGCCCCAACCAGAGAATCTTGGCGGTTCAGATCTATTATCAGGTCGACTCTCAGGCATTGTGGAATCGAGAAGCAGGGGGATTTGTGCCCTGCCTCTAATGGAGAAGATGTCCGTGTAGGGCAGACGGTAACGATAGCGAGGTGGATCAGTATCATCAAATCGGAAGTGATTGTGGAACAACCACTCGTTTAATCCATAGCTGCAGCGAAACGGCGGACCGGGTCTTGTTATCTCCCAGGCTTCATACGTTGAACCCGACAATCCTTCCACACGTATTTCGCCACTGACCTTATAAGTGAATCGGCCCTTCCCACGTTTGACGGCCATAGGGCAGCAGGCTATGCCTCTGGTTTCAACACGGTACATTGACTCAGGTATGTTCGGGTCATCGCTGCTTACGACTGAGCCGACGAGAAACCACATACAATAACCAACGACAAAACCGTGGGGAAGGCGTCCCTGGTGGTCCTCGGTATATAGGGCCACTGTCGTTCCCCACTGTTTCAGGTTGGCCTGACAGACAACCGCCCTTGCCTGCTTCCTGACCCTTTGAAGCGCGGGCATAAGGATCGCCATCAGTAACGCAATGACGGAAATCACCACCAAAAGCTCTATTAGCGTAAAAGCCTTCAACTTGCTCATAACGCCACTTT